>JAZOAV010000193.1:0-3748 GCA_045595645.1 Faecousia sp. | reverse complement strand
TTGCTGCTTGCTGTTGTCTTCCTAAGCCCGCTTGGCCTCCGACTTTGACGATATCGCCGTCCTTCATCACATATTCCTTGCCTTCGCTGCGGAACAGGCCCTTGGCCTTGGCATTGGCCACGGTGCCGCAGGTCTTCAAATCCTCAAAGGCCACCACTTCCGCGCGGATGAAACCACGCTCGATGTCGCTGTGAATCTTGCCTGCCGCTCTGGGGGCCTTGGTGCCACGGGTGATGGTCCACGCTCTGACCTCATCCTCACCGCCGGTCAGGAAGGAAATGTAGCCCAGCAGGTCATAACTGGCATGGATCAGGCGATCCAGACTGCGCTGGGTCAAGCCCAGTTCTTCCATGAACATGGCCGCATCCTCGTCATCCATTTCCGCAATTTCTTCCTCGAATTTGGCCGCGACGGGCAACACTGCCGCATCCTGCTCCGCAGCCAGCGCCGCCAAAGCACGGTAATTGGCATCGTTTTCATAGTCTGCCATGGCATCCTCGGACATATTGGCTACATAAATGACGGGCTTAACACTGAGCAGGCCGCCATCCTGCAAAATATCCTTGTCCTCCTCAGTGAATTCAAAGGTGGAAGCGGGCTTGTTATCCATAAGATGATCCAAAAGGGCCTGGCACATCTCCACTTCCCGCTTGGCCTTCTTATCGCCGCTCTTGGCCGCCTTGTTTGCCTTATCCAGACGGCGCTCCACCACTTCAATATCCGCCAAAATCAGCTCCAAACGAAGATCCTCCGCATCCCGTGCCGCATCGGCAGGCTCGGTAAAGATGTCGTCATTTTCAAAGCAACGGACAATGTGCACCAGAGCATCCACCAAACGGATGGTCTGCAAATAGGCATTGCCACGGCCGCCGCCCTTCTTAATACCCACCACATCCACAAAGTCGATGACGGCAGGAGTGGTCTTTTTGGGGTGATAATACTCAGTAAGCCAACCCAAACGGGCATCGGGCACCTTGGCCTGACCGATATTGGGCTTTGCCGCCGCATTGGAATAAATACCCGTCTCTGCATGAGAGCCGGTCAACGCATTAAACAGTGTAGACTTGCCCACATTGGGCAGACCAACGATACCTAATTTCATATATCTAAATTCTCCTTTGTCAGCATTGGTTTTTCAATGAAACGCCATGTTTGCACATATTATAATACATCAGCAGCTTTTTTTCAATAGGAATCCACGCATTTATGCGGAGTTTTCAAATGATACTACAGAGCACAGCGCATTTCAATGATGCATCGCCGTTGGCGATATGATGTTATGCTTCGCAAAATGATGTTGCTCCCTTCGGTCGCAACGATGCGATGTTTGCCCTAAAAGATTAGCAAAACGACATCATTTACGAAGTAAACATCATTGTACAACAACATCATTTGCCGAAGGCAAACATCATTCGAAAACAACCTCTTTTGTCGCAGACAAAAGAGGGTGTTTTCGTTGGAGCGGGATACGGGAGTCGAACCCGCCTCTTAGCCTTGGGAAGGCCGCATAATACCGATATACCAATCCCGCATGTTGTTAGTATAGCACCTTTTCCTTCAAAATGCAATCCTCTTTTTCCACTTTCTTTCGACATTTTGTTCCCCTCCCCCACTCCGCACTGTCAAACAAGAATTTTACGGAAAGCCTCTTGCAATTCTTTTCTAATTCGTTTATGCTTATTTCATCCAAAGGAGATGATATTTTTGAAAAAAGAAGAACTGCATCGTTTGATTCAACAGCAGCAGCCGAATATCTGTCAGGTCGTTGCCATCAAGGACGGTGAGGTTGTTTATCGGGATCGTTGGAACGGTTACAGGGACGACGATTGCACCCATATCATGTCTGCCACCAAGAGCATCGTAGCGTTGCTTGTAGGCATCGCCATCGATCAGGGTAAAATCAGGAGCATAGAGGACAAGGTCTTGTCGTATTTCCCCGACTACAAGGTAAAACGAGGTGAAAAAACGATTTACGAGGTCACCATCCGACATCTTCTGACCATGCGCGCCCCCTACAAAGGAAAGGGCGACCCTTGGTCAAAGGTCTGTTCCAGTATCAATTGGACGGAAACCTCCCTTGATTTTTTAGGTGGAAAGAAAGGTTTGACAGACGAATTTCAATATCGAACCGTCTGCCTGCACATTCTCTCCGGTCTTCTGTATCAGGCAACCAAAATGAAACCCGTGGATTACGCCAACCGAGTGCTCTTTAAACCTCTTGGAATTCATCCCCACACCAACTATTATGCCATGTCGGCGGAAGAACACAAACAATTTACCATGGGGAAACTGCCAAAGGAACACATTTGGTTCGCCGACCCCGATGGTTTGGGCACACCCGGCTACGGTCTTTGCACGTCCGCAGAGGATATGGCAAAAATCGGTCTGTTGTGCCTGAACAAGGGTCATTGCGGAGACAGGCAACTCGTATCCTCTGGGTGGATTGACGAAATGACCCGCCCCCGCACCGTAGAAAGCGACCACTTCCGAGGCATGGATTACGGCTACCTGTGGTGGATCATCGACCGTGAAAAGCACATCTACGCCGCTATCGGCAACAGCGGCAATGTCATCTATGTCCACCCCGAAAAACAACTGGTCGTCGCCGTCGCCTCCTACTTCAAACCGACCGTTTTCGACAGAGTGGATTTTATCCAAAAGCATATCGAGCCCTTGGTCTCAGCCCTATAGACAATCGCATTCAAAATCAGGATTTATACTCCAATCTTTGCTATACTGATACTCGACAGGAGGGATGCACATGGATTGGATCACCGGTATTCAAAACGCCATCAACTACATTGAAGACCACATCACAGAGGAACTGGACTACGAGCAAATCGCACGAAAGAGTTTTTCCTCCTCCTTCCATTTTCAGCGGGTGTTCAGTATTCTCTGCGGATATACCTTGGGAGAATACATCCGCAACCGCAGGCTAACCTTGGCAGGAATCGAGCTGGCAAACACCCAGAAAAAGGTCATCGATGTAGCTTTCAAGTATGGCTACGACAATCCGGAAAGCTTCGCAAACGCATTTCGCAGATTCCACGGAATTGCACCGTCGCAGGCGCGCAGTGGCAGTGCAAATCTAAAATCCTTTTCCCGCCTGTCTATCAAAGTATCTTTGGAAGGTGGTAATATTATGAATTACAGAATTGAAGAAAAAAACGCCATACTGTTGACAGGCTATAAGCGTCGGTTTACTGGTTCGCCCAATGACAAACAGGACCAGGACCATAATTTTGCCTGTGAAACGCGATTGGAACAGTACATTCTGGAAGGTATGTGCCGTGAACACGAAACCATATATCAAATCCTGACTAATTTTGATACTGAAGGATACGATTTCTACTATGCTTATCAGTTCCCCAAGTGGGCGCTGGAGGATATGCAAGAGATTCCTGCGGATATTGCCGCTCGTTTTGAGAATGTTCCTATTCCTGCTGGGACATATATTGTTTTTGAAACAGAGCGATGCGAGTTCCCTACAGCAAAGATGGATGAGCTTCGTATGAAAGCTGTCAGTGAGTGGCTTCCTACATCTGGCTATGCGTTAAGAGAAGCTCCCGAAATTGGTGTGATTCACTGGTTCTGGGAAGAAGGAAACGAAAAAGTAAATCATTCCCGCTACTGCGAACTGTGGCTCCCCATTGTAAAAAAGTAAAATCCAATCCACACAAACAGCCCTGGAGACAACTCCAGGGCTTCCAGCCTGTCAAAGAACCCCCGTTTTCGCCTAACGAAAACG
>JAZOAV010000192.1:0-16276 GCA_045595645.1 Faecousia sp. | reverse complement strand
CTTCGGCCTTTTCAGCATCCATTTCATTTTTGAATTTGAAAGAGCCGCTCTTTGCGATTATGCCGAGATTGTTTTCGGCATCCTCTTTGGTCATGCCGATGCCGTTGTCGCGTACGGTGAGAGTGCGTGCAGCTTTGTCGGCTATAAGCTCGATTTTGAACTCGTCTCTGGAAAGGCCGACTCTTTCGTCAGTCAGCGAGAGATAGCAGAGCTTGTCAATAGCATCGGAAGCGTTGGAGATTATCTCGCGCAGAAATATCTCCTTGTTGGTGTAAATGGAGTTTATCATCAAATCCAGGAGCCGCTTGGACTCTGCTTTAAATTGCATTTTTTCCATTGTTTTGCTTCCTTTCTGTTTTGGCACTCTAAGTTGTCAAGTGCTAAATCCCATTATATCAGCTTTTTCTCATTTTGCAAGCCCTTTTCCAAAGAATTCACAATTTGGAAACGAAAGAAACCGATGTCATGCGCTGACATCGGTTTCCACAATTCGATTGCACCGCACCGTGACGCGGCTCTTACCGCCGTAGGTGCAGGTAAAGAGAGTCAGATCGTATTCCCCTGCGGTCATGACTTCAATATCCGTCGGCGCAAGCACATCCAGTGCCACCACCTCGTAGAGGGTCGTTTCCGCATCCATATCGGTAAAGCTGACACTGTCTCCGATGCGCAGCTCTGACAGGGCACCGAAATGGCGATCATAATTATGTGCCATAATGACCAAATCATCTGTGTAAATGCTTCCTGTGTAGCGGCAGGGGGCGGTTTTTAGCTGTGTATCGCTCCAATCCGCCATAACAGGCAGCTCGATATTCAGGCTCGTCAGCCCCACAAAGCCGATATAGCCCTGTCCGTCGATTTCCAGCACCGTCATTTCCTTTTCCCTTGTGGAGTGAAGAATCTGCGGCGCAGCAGCGGGCTCTGTCACCCATTGTTCGTGGCGTTCCATCTGCTGCTCATTGATGGCATCGACGATCTGCGGCATCAAAACCGCTACCGCCTCCCCTGCCGTTTGGTTCTCCTTTTCATTGTGCAGGAACAAGCCCATGGCAGAAGCCAAGAACAAGACACCCATGAAAATCAATACCGCTCCAAGCTTAGTTTTCATCTTTGTTCTTCCTTCCTACAACAATGCAGCAATACCCCATGATGACCATGCCCAATCCAAGAACGCTCAAAATGGGAATCGGCCATTTGGTCTGACCCGTCTGGGGAAGCTCATTGTCCGTGGGCGGTTCGGTGGGTTTCGTCGTTGGCACAGTGGGCTCTTGTTCGATTTGCAGTTTGGGAGAGGCATCCACATCGTACACATAGCTGTCATTTTCCATAACAGGCACAGACACTAAGAAGGGTGCAAGGACTTCATAACCCTTTGCAGGCTTCTCCTGCACCATAAGATAGAGCCCCAGCTCCAAATCTTCAAAAGTCACACAGCCCTTTTCGTCAATTTCCAAGCTCATTCCCTCGATTTCATTCTGTGCTGTGAAATCGGCAAGCTCCCGGGCCGTATTCCCAGAGGTTAAATGCTCCAAGGAGACAGTACAGGCCTCATAGTCCTGCACATAGGCGAAGCGGTAGTCTGCACCGTTTTCCACCTGCACCGCCGCAACACGATAGAGTGTCAGTGTTCCGCCGGAGACAGCCTTGCCTTCAAAGGTCACTGCAATGTGAATCGAACCCCTGCGGGATAAATCAGGAACCTCCACCGCCCTCACCGACATCGTCAGAACGCAGAGCATCAGACAGATGCTCAGTATCGAAATGAGATATCTTTTCATTTTGATTCCTCCTTTTTCTTGTCGTAATCAGTAATACCATCAGCATGAGAAGCAAAATCGGCATCAGTACAAAGGGTGCAACGACCAATCTCTCTACGACCACCGCATCCGCAGTCACACGAACCACCTGTGCCTGCGCTAAATTATCTACACGATGCCCACGAATCAGCAAGCGGTGAGAATTAACACCGTAGGGGGTGCAGGTCACGAGGGTACACAGATCCTTCCCCTCTTGAATCAGCAGATCGTTGCTGTTGTCAGGCTCCACGATCAGAATCTGATCCACCTCATAGGTCAGCACCTCCGCCAAAACATTGAGCATAAAATGGTCACCTACTGCAAGCTGATCCAAATCTGTAAACAATCTTGCACTGGGAAGCCCACGGTGACCCGAGACAACACAGTGCGTGCTCTCTCCACCTGTGGGTAAGCTCGTCCAATCCAAGTGCCCGATCGCCACCTGCAAAACAGATTCGCTGATATCGTTGTAGATGGGAAGATAGATTCCAATACTGGGAATATCGATAAAGCCGATGATGCCGTTTCCCATCACATTGAGCATCTGCGGATAGCGCAATTTTTGTTCTTCCGTCAGAGTAAAGCCGTTGTCCCGTTCCAAAAGGCTCTGGTTAAATGCCTTCGCTTCCTCCATGATGGCGGCGTGCTGCTCGTTATCCAAATTCGCAACATCCTCCGCATAGGAGTGGATCACCTGCGTCTGTCTCACAGAGTTCCAGTAGTCACTGAAGCTGGGGTACAGCACCAAGGACAAGCCTACCAACAGCGCAAGTATTAAAATCAAATTCGTCATTGCGCCTTTCTTTTTCATAGCAAGCCTCTCCTTGTTGTTGCCGGGGGAGGCAGTGCCTCCCCCAATATTTTCTTTTACTTCTCGTAAGCCATACGCTTCTTGGTGATCAGCAGAACAATGGCTGCCGCTACCAGGATTCCACCCAGCAGGTAGAAGATCGTAGTGCCCATGCCGCCGGTGGAGGGCAGCAGATTACCGCGATGGTTGGGGACGGTCAGGGTTACGGAAGCGTTTTCTGCGGAGAACTCCAAAGTTCCGATGTTTGTCGTGCCGTTGATGTTGTTGAATGTATTGGTGGTGCTGTCGATGGTTGCATTGATGGTGATGTCGATATCGTCTGCAAGGAAGTTAAAGCCGTCGGGAGCCTTGGTTTCCTTCAGGTGGTAGGTAGCGGCTGCCAAGCCTACAACCTGAATCTTGCCGTCCGCGCCGGTGACCAGCTTTGTGCCGAGAACGACATCTTCTGCATGGGTGTCGCAGCCATCGCCATCGTAGTGGCGGGACCAGCCGACGAGCTTGTTGTTTTCATCCAGAACAGCGTACTCGTTATAAGGCTGATAGTCGGCCTCAACCTTAATACGGTACAGGACGAATTCTGCACCCTGAAGAACGGTAGCAGTATTGGAACCGTCAACCTTTACAATGTCCATGCTCAGAGCATAAACTCTGGTCTCGTCAGGATTGGTTCTGCCGTAGCCCTCGGCATTGGGGTTGTTGCTGTACTTGAGATATACGGTGTTCTCATTGCCGGTGCCGCCGATGATGGCTTCCTCGTTGAGGTGCGCTGTGTAGACAACAACGATCTCAGCATCTGCGGTCAGAGGAATGTTCTTTCCTTCGGTATCATAAATCTTCTTCGTATCCTCGATGGCAACGGAGAGCTGGAAGCTTCCGTCTTCCTTCGTTTCCGTGGTCACAACATAGCAATCGGAATGAATGGCAGCCTTTGCACCGTCCATGGTGGTCAACAGAGCATAAACCTCAACGATGCTCTCATAGGTAATACCCTTGGACATGGTGTCGATGAATTCCAGATAATACTCGTCGTAGGCAGCATAATCAGCGGGAAGGTCGGCGCGGATGCGATAATAGTGGGTGTCGTACAGAGCGTTGGTGATGTGATCAAAATATTCTGTGGTGACATTGGAGACCTGCTTGATCACAGTGGGAATGCTGCCCTTGTGATTGACGGTAACATCACCGACGACCTGCAGCATGAACTTGGTGTAGTCCTTGTTCTCGACGCCTTCCAGAGAGCCATCCTTGTCCTTTACAAGATAGTAGCCAGCCTTGTCGAGGGGAATTGCGATGGTGTAGGGCTCGTCAGCCTCGGTGCTGGTTGCGGTGGGAGTCAGTACATACTGCTCTGCAACCTGAGCAAAGGCATCGATGTAAGTCTGTGTCTGGAAAGAGGCAGCACCAACGATGCTTGCCACATTTGCAGCGGTTTCACAGGCAGAGAAGATGTTGTGTTCACCGGTACCGAAGACCTCGGCAGTCTTCAGTGCGGCAAGGAATGCCGCGGTGTTGTCCTCGCTGTTGGCACCGTAGAAGGCTTCGCCCCAGGTGATGTTGGAGAGAACAGAGCCGGTAGCGTTGTCCAGGTCGCCTGCAAAAATCTGATAGGCTTCATAGATATGTCCCGCAGAAGCGGCATCCTGAGCGTTCTTGATGGTGATGATGTAGCTGTCTTCGGCGGCCATGGTGGGCAGAGCAAAGCTCATCAGGATGGCAAGAGCCATCAACATTGCTAAAAACTTTTTCATAATTCTTATTCTCCTTTTTTTCATTTTTTTAGATGAAGGCTGCGAATTTAGATGTCTTGCAATCAATCCAACTATGCTCTGTCACTTCCTCTCTCCTGCGGCTTTCGCCTGAGCATACACAAATACACAAAGGCAAGCGCAAGAATCAGAAGTCCGCCGTATGTATAAATGTGGGGGTGGTCACTGCCTGTTTCAGGCAGATGCTGCACTGCGGGAGAATTGGTGACCGTATAGCCGGCACCGGGCATGCCTGTCGTGTGTACAAACCGGTACACCTTCAGGTCTGTAATATTTGCACTGTTATTGGTGGCAACCGCATAGCCTGCACCAATTTCCAGATACATATTACCCATCATAATATAACCGTTTGTCAGAGTCACTGCGGCAGCTCTTGACTGGCTTGTGGTCGTGCCGAAGGTTGCACCGCTACTTGTCAGATAACGCTGGGTAGCCACATTGCGAAGCACGATGCTGTTGTTGTAGCGCACCGTTTCCCACTGCTGATGGGTGTCAGCCGAATCGCTCAACACGGCCGTGACTGTTTCGCCGTCTACCGCCAAGGCGTAGCTTCCTGTGGCAATGCGGTAGATTTGATCGTATGTCAAATCGGATGTAATGCTCCACAGGGAAACAGGAAGGGCGTCCAGTATCACGGGTTCGGAGTAAGAGGCTACGAAGTTGTACACAGGAACCTCCACCACAGTGTACTGCACTACGGTTTCCCCATCCTCTTGGTAGTAAGGCAGATCATAGAAGCCGCCCGACCAGTTGTTGGCCTCGTTGAGTACAATCGTTCTGCCTGTATCCTTTCCGTCTGCCAAAAGCCGAATGGTAACCGACATACCGCTGTACTTCTCATTGCCATCCTGCCAAACCTTGGTGACTTCCACGAAGGTCTGATCTTCCTCTTGCACGGGAACATTGATAATGTTCGTCAGGAAGCCTGTGAGAACTTCCTTCTGATAAAGAGTAAATGCCAGACCGTCCTGTGCAACGGCACTACCATTGCTTCCGAACTGGTAATACACATCGTGGTCATGCACCACAAGGCGGGAGTTGAGATAGTAGAACACCTGATTCAGCGCAACGGCATCGTCCTGGTCGCCATAGAAGCTGTGGGTGCTCGGGTGGAAGGTCAGGGTGTAACCCAAACCGTTTTTCAGATGGAAACCGTCGTGGTCGGTGGTGACCCACCACTGAGCAGACAGGCTGCTGTCTAACTCAGCGCTTGTCGTCTCCATCCAGCCGAAGCCGTTTTGGTCGTAGGTCAACGCCTGATCATCGTGGACTAAAATGTAGGTCTTGCTGTCGGACATCTGATCCACACGGATCCAATCCACATAGTTTTCCACCTTTACCGTATCGCCCTGCGTGGTAATGTAGTCGGGAACAAGAACCTCCTCTACCACATACACGATCTCACGGTCAATGCCTTCATCGGCATATTTCTGAAGTCCCGTCCAGGTGTAAGACCAGCCGTTGCCCTCATGGAGAACCGCCGTTCTGCCCACGGGCACACCATCTGCCGTCAAATAGACCGTAATGCTCTGAGGCAGGTCCACGGAGCCTTCTGCCCATGTCTTTTCCACACGAACCTCTGTGGTGTCCCCTTCCTTTTGGTTGGTGACCGTCAGAGCAACGATCTTCAGGGTGTCATTGACATCCTGCTTGATCACCGCAAAGCCCTCTGTGGCAATTTCGTTGGGACCGTGCAGGGTTGTGGTTTCAATCGTTGCCGTGCCACGGTTATTGAGTGTGATGCGGATGATATCGTCACTTTCGGGATAACCCGGCGGCGGCGTGGTTTCGTAAATGTAATAGGTCTTGCCTGCGGAAATGCCCCAACACTTCGCAATGCCGTTTACAACGGCGAAGCTGCTCTTGGCGTTGTCGATCTGTCCGTCTGCCATGTCCTCGCTGTAGGCTTCGTAGGAATCCCAAAGCTGTGCGGGGCTGGTCATGGCTTCATCGTTATAGATGGTGAACACTGCACCGTCTAAAAGCTCTGCTGAAACGATGTCCTCCTTGGTAATCTCCAAATCATAACGGGGCGCAATGTTGAAGTAGATGGAGCAGTTGGACTGAGAGCTGCCGCGCTCCATGTAGTAGACCGTCATATTGTGAGTACCTTCACGGATTCCGTGACCTAATATTTCTTCAAAGGATTTTACTGTGATGTCTCCACCTTCCGCGCCGTAATAAACCTGACCGGTAGAGAAGTCGATCTCACCAACCATAACGCCATGCAGACCGCCAACATCCAGCAGAAGCTCTCCGTCAATGTAGACCCAAAGGTCATCGTCACCGTGGAATTCAAAGATCATGTGTTCGCCACGAGTGGAGATGTTGCCGTAGTTTCCGTATTCATCCTGCGTACCACTGTCATTGGGGAGGAAGAAACGGATATCGGAGCGTATACCGAAGAAATAATTTGTTGCCGCATCGTCTGTGGAACTGTAGACAATGCCGTTTTGGGTGTAGGCATCCTTGGCATCAAACTCATACCCTGGAACACGGATCCTGTTCTCGTAATACTCCATCTGATCTTCTTCAAAGAGATAGATGGAATTGAAGGGCAGGAAGTCGGAATACTCTCCGGAGCCGCCGTCCTTTCGGGAGTCAGAGGTACGCACCAAATAATCGTAAAGGTAGAATCTCTGCGCCGTCTGATTGTAGGCAGCGGCATTGTATCTTGCGTCTAAATAGTAGTATCCGTCGTGCTCACCGTCATAGTTTTCTGTCGTGGAATCCATGTACTGAAACAGGTAATTCCCGTAGCCCACGAAATTCTTACCGATGGACGGTACATCGTGTCGGAACAGCAATTTCAAAACTTCCGACTCGCTGTCCTGTCTCGGCACAAGCTCGGGCGTGATTGCCAAGCCCTGATTGGTATTATGGGTGCCTCTGTTGTTGGCATAGGAGAAATCGCCATTGCTGTCGTAGTCAACCATCACGAAATTCAAGCTATCCTTGTTTTCATAAGGCACCTTGCCGTTGGTCACGACCGTCCATGTTTCGTTGTGTTCCGTTGCGGAAATGCTGCCCGTGTGGGATTGGCTCAGCACATTGAACAGAACATTGTAGTCAAAGACATAGGTTGTAATGAAATTGTCCGTGTCAAGACTTTGCACAACATGTTCATTGTATTCACCCACATCGTAGGTCGCTGCGACCCAGTCAGCATAAAAGACCGTATCGGAACGAATCTGTGCAGTGGCTTCCACACCATCATTGGGGTTCACAGGGTAATAGGTCTGCGTGATAATGTCGTACCAGCCCTGCAAGCGATAGGGGTACTTTGTGGGCGAATCCCATGTTTCGGGAAGGGAGATGGTCGTTGCCCCCTCCTGCATCACGGCGGGAATATTCCGGTCGGGAGAACCGTAATAGCTCATCATGCCGCCGTTAGTGCCGTCAAACCACACATTGTAGAACTCCCCTACCAGAGCCAAACGGAACTGCGCCGCTTGCGAAGCATTTGCGACTCGGTTAAAGGTGATGGCTCCGCTGGTATCCACCAAGCCGGTGTAGTATCGGTTACCCTGTGCCGTAAAGGCTCCTGTTGTCCAATTCAGGGTCAAAGCGGAAGCGTTTCTGCCTCCCGTCACCGTGCCGTAGTCGGCGTTGGTGCCAGTACTGTTGTCAAAGGCATGGAGATAGCGTCCCGATGCGTAATTCTGCACATAATAGGAGCTTCCGGTGTTGCCGTTTCTTGTGAAGGACCAGAAGATGCGGGAATCTGCCGTTTCCCAGCTAATGGTGCCATCGGCATTCATGGTCAGCGGGATAGAATGTCCCACAGCATCTCCTTCCCATGAAGTGAGGGCGTAATATCTTCCGTTATACTCCGTGTAAATCACATATTGGGCGTTGCCCGAAGCATTCAGCGCATCAAAGTTTACAGGGGTCGCCGAGGTCACGCCGATGGAACGGGTATAGTTGGAAATGACCGTTCCCACAACGGAGAAGCTGTCCTGCGCAAACTCGAAGGTATCGATATGCGCTCCCTCAGATGCCTCTGCCTGAGAGGTCTGTGCATCGATCACCTCCACGCCGCCTTGGGTGAAGTGTACAGCGACACCGCTTTCTTCTTCCTTCTGCAATACAGGGTTCGCATAGCTGATCTGCACATTGACCATCGCCGTCGGCTCTACGATCTGTCCATCTACAAGGAAGCTGATATCGAAGAAGCGGGCAAAGCTTACCGCAAGTGCATTCTCGTTATCCTCAGAGCTGCTGCTTTGCAGTGCGTCCAAAGATTGCCGATAATAGCTTTCGTATTCCTCCGTTTCGGGCAGGATCTCCCGCACGGAGAGCTGTGCCGTTTCGGGGATGCCGGCCTCCTTGCCAAAAGTGACCGTTACGGTATAATCCTCGCCCCGCTGCTCCAGAGTCATGGTTTTTCCTGCCGGAACCGCACCGTAACCGATGATAGCGGGGTCATCCATTTCATAGATTCTGTAGGTGACCATATCCGAGCTGTTGCCCTCAATGGTCTTGAGCATTGCCGGAGTTTCCTCCGTTGCGGGAATCAGCTCTGCCACAAGCCCCACATGGTCAACCTCTACGGGAATCTCCACAGGAGCATCCCGTTTTTGTTGGAAGTCGAAGAAAATCACATCACCGGGCTTGGGCGTATAGGTATCGGGGGTCAAGTACAGTTCCTGCTCTTTTAGTGCCGTGATCCATCTGCCGCAGCCGGATTCCAAAGGGAAGTCCTCAGCCTGTGCATAATGCAGGCAGAAGGATACGAACATTGCACACCAGTCACCATAGGCATCTCCGTACCACTGTCCATAACGGGTGTAGCCCTTTAGCCCTCCGTCTACAAGAATCACATTTCTCTGACTTTCCTGATAGTCAAGCTGAGTTTGGGCAATGCGCAGAGTGTCGGCAGGCCAGTTTCCTGTTAGACTCAGCTCCGCAAACGCCGCTTCCCACTGTTGTGCCGTTTCTACATCAGCGGTTAAATCCAGCTCGGCAACCATACATGCTGCCTCATGGCTGTGTTCGGGGATGGAACAGAGCAGGGCTCCTTCGGTGTCATAGCAGGTCTCCGTATGGAAATGCTCGCCGCTTGCACACAGGTAGGGGCTGTCGTCTGCCTCCGTTTCTTCTGCGGGATAGCAGAGCTCTTCATGGCTATGCTCGGGCAGCTCGCAAATCAGAATTTGTTCCTCCTGCTCCACCTCCACCAAGCAAGCCTCCGAATGCTGATGGGATACGGCTTGCATCTGTTCACAGCTCAGTATCCCCGCTGCATCGTAACAGCCTTCGCCGTGGATATGCAGCTCTGCAATGCCGCAAACCAAAATCGTAAACTGCTCATAACAGCTCTCGTCATGCACATGCCCGTCATCGGTGGTCAGCTCACAGCTCTGCTCCTGCAGCGCATAACACTCTAAGTCATGCTTGTGGGCCTTACCTTCCTCCATCGTACAAATCAGGGTAAATTGTGCAGCAGTACATTGCAAGTCGTGGTTATGTACAAACGCACAGGTAGGTATCTCGCTTGAAGTCTGTACATAACAGCTCTCTGCATGCTGATGCGCCTGTCGTTCCGTCAAAGTACATCTCAGTAGCCCTTGTGCATCGTAGCAAAACGCATCATGGCTGTGGAGGATTTGCTTCTCCGAAAGACCGCATTGGAGCTCCAAAATCACCTGCTGTGCATAACATTCTTCTCCATGCACATGGGCTTCTATGCCACAGCTCGGCTCGCCGTTGAGCGTAATGGCAGGCAGGATCAAGAGGTATGTGGTAATAAACACCACCATTACCGCCATTACCTTCACAGCATCCTTCCAATGCCGCTTCCGTTTGCGTTCCTTATTCAGTTTTACTGCTGTTTGAGATAATTCGTTTTTCATGTTATACACCTCCTCACAGAAGGTTTTAGTTTATCATTCCAAAATCCGACAGAGGCCACACGCAATACACGATTTTTCCAATGATTTCGTCCTTTGAAATACAGCCCACACTGCTGTGTCTGGAATCCACGGAGGATTCCCGCATATCACCCACCAGAAAGTAAGCACCGTCGGGCACCTGATAGGGAAACTCCAAATCACAGCTTCCGTATGCCTTTTCGGTGAGATAGGGTTCCTCCAAGGCAAGGCCGTCAACATAGAAGCTACCATCGGGCAGCATCTCCACCCAGGCACCGGGGCCGGCGATGCATCGTTTGACGAGCACCCTGTTGCCGTAGTAGAAGGCGATAATGTCGCCCTGTTCGATTTCATCCACCTTGACCGACAGCACGATCTGCCCTTCTTCTAAGGTGGGTGTCATGGAAGAACCAAAGATTTGCAGCACCGGCAACCACAGGGTTGCAATCAAAACGGCAACGGCAGCAGCGGTGATCAGCGCAAATGTGGTGCTTTTCAGCGTTTTCCGAAAGCGTTTCTTATACCGCTCTCGTTTTAGAGCCCGCTCTATCACATCAGAGTTGGGAAGTTCTGTAGCTTTCATAGTCATCCCACCAACCTTTGACCTTTTCGTAGGGAAGCTCACTGAGGGCACCGTTTCGGATCATCTGCGCATCCCGCTGCGCCGATGCTGTCATTGCTTCGCATCGCACCCTCGCATCTGCTTCCATTCGGATGATATTATCCAAATATTGCTGCGCTGCCGTCTGCGCCCTTTCCATGATTCCGTTGACTGCAAGAACGGCGTGAGCAAGATCCCCCGCTTTTTCGATTTTCAACTGCCGCTGTGCAAGCTGCTCCTTTGTTTGCTCCAACTCCGCCTGCAAACGCTCCTTCGCTCGTGTCTGCTCCAACAATAGCTCTAACAGCTCTGAACGGCTCAGTTTTTTCAGTTCCTTCTCCGTCATTCCCCTACCCTCCAAAATCATATTGCAGCCCAATATGGTCGCATCGACGAAATGCGCTTTGGAGCTTCTCTGCCGTGGGCGGCTTTGTGGAAAAGTACGCACAGTTCAAGCGGTGGGATTGCAGTGCAAAGCCCGAATCATCGGAAAACCAAAAAATGGGAAGCATCGGTTTTCGTCTGCTTGTGCGATAGGCATATTCCATTCCGATGGCACCGTCTGCCACAACGACAACCAGTGTCGGTGCCCAATCTACCAACGCCATTTCAAATCCTTCCAGCGTTGCTTCGTAGCGATATTCCAACTGATGCTCCACCAGAGTGCTTTGCAGCAATTCGCGAACAGCTCGGCAGTTTTTCTCGTCGCCTCCCAAAAGCGCTTTGACAGTCCGTTTCATAGCACAATGCCCTTTCGACTTTTTCTTGTGACTGTAGTATAGCAAAATTTTCCATCCCTTACCGCCAAACAGCACGAAACGCAGTATAATTGCACGAATTGCAAAAAATTCCCTGACCGGCTTAAGCCGTTCAGGGGAAAAACAGTATCATTCGTCTTTTAGGGGGAGCAGGAACATCACGGTAAATTTGTTTTCGTCCCATTGTGTCTGCATACTGCCGCCGTATCGTTCGCAGATGGATTTCATGGAAACCAAGCCCACACCCGCACGGTTTTCCCGCTTTCGGGACAGAATCTTATCTTCTGCCTGCTGTACCCTGCCGTCAAAGGAATTGCTGACGACAATGGAGAGCAGGGACTTCTCCGACTGGCTGATGAGGCGAATACTTCGTCCGCTGTCGATGGTCATACAGCCCGCCACGGCATTATCCAACGCATTTCCCAGCAAAACGCAAAGATCGATATCCGCAATGGAGCGGCTCCGAATCGTCCCGTAATAGTCAAATTGAATCTGTTTTTGCTCCGCAATTCTTACATAATGGTACATCACGCCGTCAGCGGTAGCATTCCCTGTGTAGGGAATCGGTGCTTCCATCTCGACTTCTCCAATGAGATCGTTACAAAAAGAGCGCAAGCCTTCCTTATCGTCCGTATCAATGTAATGGCGGATCGCCGCAATTTGATGCTTCAGGTCATGTCTTGCTTTTCGCGCATCCTCCATTTTGATTTGAAGCTCGCCATAGTGCAGCTTCTGTCGCAGAAGCTGCTCGTCCAGAGTCTGTTTTTCGTGCAGGTGCTTATGGTCTGCCGCAACCGACCAACAAATAAAAATCGACAGCAAGGCCATAGCCCCTCGGCCGACAAGATCGTATGTAGTATCCGTTCCGCCGCCAATCATATCCGCAAGCACTACAAGAAACAGCGCAAGAGGAATAAACCAAACCCTTTTCCAGTAATTCCCGCTATCCAAAGACAAAAAGGGCTCTACTGTCTTCCGCAGAAGCAGGCGCATGGGATAGTAGATCAGAAGCAAAAGAGCTACATAGATCAGCTCCATCAGAATATACCGCTGTGCCGCATACATGTCTGCGTGAAGAGACTCAATAAAATTGGGAATGGCGAAAATCAGGTAGTTATTTGTCAAAACGATCCCAAACACAAACAGGTGCTCCAGTGTTCTGCCGCGAATGGTTAAAATATTGACAAATACCACGACCAAACCGAACAAAATTCCGTTATACCGAGTAAAAACCGTGGAAGAAATTCCCTCGTTAATCGCCCAATACAAAAGCACGCTGTCTACCAGCAGCATAAGGGCATAAATGCTCCACAGTCTGCGTTTCAGCTTTTGTGTAGCAAGGCGCGCAAAGGGCGCAATTTGCAGAAGCAGCTCCATCACCAAACATAGGGTAGACAAAAGTGCCGCGACAAACACACTCATTACAACGCGCCCCCTTTTTGCAGCAGGGTCTTCATTTTGTAGTCTGTAAACCGCTGTTTCATCTCTCCGCGGAGATCACGGCTGATGGGAACGGTAGATCCATCCACAAGGGTAAACACATCAGAGGGAATCGCTGTCACAGCCTGCAAGGAAACCAACGCATAGCGAATGGGCTTGACAAAATCCGCATCCTTGAGCTGGTCACAGATCTGAGAGAAGGATGTGCCCGTGGTGATCGTCTCTTTCCTGGTATGTATCATGCTTTTGTGCCCGTTTGCCTCCACCCACAGAATATCCGAAATGTAAACCCTCTCGTCCATGCGGTTTTTCTTGTAAGTTAAAGTTCGCATGGAGGTATGGACATGGAAAAAGCGATCCAGCGTAGCAAACAGCTTCTCCTTTTCCGCAGGCTTTGTCAGATACCGCAGGGCAGACACATCGTAGGATTCTGCGGCATAGGCATTGGATGAGCTGTAAAAAATGATCTGCATATCCGGATTCATTTCCACGAGCTTTTTCGCCGTTTCAATGCCGTTGAGCTGCCCCATAAGGATATCCAAAATCACTAAAGGGTATTGGGTTACATCTGCCTGCAAAAAGTCTTCACCGGAAACATAAATATCCGTCTTGATAGAATAGTGGTGCAAATCCAAATATTCTGAAAGCATCGCAAGCAAAGGTGCTCTGTCTCCTTCGTCATCATCACAGATGGCAATTTTCATTTGATAATCAAAGGGTGCCATGAAAATCTCCTTTCCAAAACGGAAACAACATTTGACCTATCTCGACACTGTTATTTTAAGTGGATTTCAGCAAGAAGTCAACAGATTTTCCATTATGTACTTTATTTATGGATAAATTTATGATACACTAATGAGGAGGTGATTTCATTGATTACAGTCAGCAATCTTGCCCTGCAATTTGGCGGCTCCGTTCTGTTTCAGCATGTAGATCTGCAATTCACAACCGGCAACTGTTACGGCGTTATCGGTGCCAACGGCGCGGGCAAATCGACTTTCTTAAAGCTCCTGTCGGGAGAGCTCGAGTCCACCAAGGGCGAAATTTTCATAAAAAAAGGCCTTCGTATGTCCGTGTTAAAGCAGGATCAATTTGCATACGATGCCTACACCGTCTTGGATACAGTCATCATGGGCAACAAGCGGCTTTACGATGTAATGAAGCAGAAGGATGCGCTCTATGCAAAGCCCGACTTTTCCGATGAAGACGGTATGCTCGCTTCTGAACTGGAAATCGAGTTTGCGGAAATGAATGGCTGGGAAGCAGAATCCGACGCAAGCCGCATTTTGCAGGGTTTAGGCATTCCCGTAGAAATGCACTACGATCAAATGTCCGATGTAGACGGCAGATTGAAGGTCAAAATTCTTTTGGCGCAAGCCCTGTTCGGCAATCCCGATATCATTCTTTTGGACGAGCCCACCAACAACTTGGATATTGAATCCATCAACTGGCTGGAAGATTTTATCCTGAATTATGAAGATAACGGCATGGTCATCGTCGTCAGCCACGACCGCCATTTCCTGAATACCGTTTGTACCCATATCGTGGATATCGACTACGGCAAAATCAAGATGTATGTCGGCAACTACGATTTCTGGTACGAATCGTCCCAGTTGGTACAGACCTTGATTCGCAACAAAAACAAGCGAAATGAGGAGAAAATTGCCGAATTGCAGGAATTTATCTCCCGTTTCTCAGCCAATAAATCCAAGAGCAAGCAGGCCACTGCCCGCCGCCGTCTGCTGGATAAGCTGAGCATTGAGGAAATGCCCGCCTCCTCCCGCCGCTACCCCTTTGTCGGCTTCACACGGGAGCGGGAAGTGGGAAAAGACATTCTCTTTGTCACCGAGGTATCCAAAACGATCGACGGTGTCAAACTGCTGGATAAGGTGTCTTTTATTGTAGGCAAAAACGACAAAATCGCCTTTGTAGGCGAAAATGAGCTGGCGCAAACCACCATGTTCAAAATTCTCATGGGAGAGTTAGAGCCTGACGAAGGTACGGTCAAATGGGGCGTGTCCACCTCTCAAAGCTACTTGCCCAAGGACAACAGCGAATATTTTGAGGGCCATGACGAATCCCTTGTGGATTGGCTGCGTGAATTTTCAGCCAAAAAGGACGATGTGTATCTGCGGGGCTTCTTAGGTCGGATGCTTTTCTCCGGTGAGGATGTATTCAAATCGGTAAAGGTGCTCTCCGGCGGCGAAAAAGTGCGCTGTATGCTGTCAAAAATGATGCTCTCCGGTGCCAATGTGCTACTTTTGGATCAGCCCACCAACCATTTGGATATGGAGTCCATTCAGGCTGTAAATAAGGGCATGATTGCCTTCCCCGGCAACATTCTCTTTGCCAGCCATGACCATGAGCTGCTTCAATCCGTCGCCAACCGGATTATCGAATTTAAGCCCGACGGCTCCATCACAGACCGCTTGGGAACCTACGACGAATATTTGGAACACATGAAATAAGTCAAACGAGCTGTCACAAGTCCTGTGACAGCTCGTTTTGCAAAAAATTTTGCCATTTTTCCCCGAAACCTGTAATATGTGCTTGCAAGCTGGGCGCTTGAGGTGTATAATAAGCTCGTATCATTATATGGTATCCAAATAGCAACATCTCCGATTCTGCAAAGAAAATACATCACTTAGGAGGAACAGACGAATTTGGAAAACTACACGAAATATCGGCTGAAGTCCACGGACGAGTTGACAGCCTTGCTGGCTGATAAAGACCAAATCTTTATCATCGCCTGCAATAAGTGCTTCAAGGCTTTTGAAACCATGGACGAGCCGGAGTGCGCACAGCTTGCGGCTCTCGCAGCCGAGCAGGGCAAGACCGTAGTCGGCTCTGTCAACATCGACTTCCTGTGCAACAAGACCCTGACGGAAAAGAAGCTGAAGGAAAGCATCCCTGCCGAGGCTGAGACCATTTTAGTCATCTCCTGCGGTTTGGGCGTGCAGACCGTGGCAGAGCTGCTGGATCGCCCTGTCTACGCCGCCTGCAACACTCTGAATTACACGGGTCACCATGGCATGGCACTGACCAAGAAGGCTTGCGATGCCTGCGCCCAGTGCTACCTGAACATCACCGGCGGTATCTGCCCCATCGTGGACTGCTCCAAGAGCTTGGTCAACGGTCAGTGCGGCGGTGCCAAGAACGGCAAGTGCGAGGTTGACCCCAACAAGGATTGTGCATGGCAGAAGATTTACGAGCGTCTGGAAGCACAGGGCC
>JAZOAV010000191.1:0-4046 GCA_045595645.1 Faecousia sp. | reverse complement strand
TTGGTATAGGTGTCTTTATAGCTGTCAGAGCAACGAGAGCAAGTGTGCGTGGTGTAGCCCTGTGCAGTACAAGTAGGTGCAGTGACTTTAGCAGTGTAGCTATGACCCAGAGCGGCAACGGATTCGGTTTTTGTTGCCTTACAGGTAGCGCAGGTGTAGGTTTTTACACCTGTTGCGGTACAGGTAGGTTGCGTGGTAATGCTGCCGGCATTCCAGCCGTGTGCCGCAGTTACAGTATAGCCGCAGGAGCAGGTGCCCTTATGGTTGCTGTTATCCACCTTGGCATAGGTGTAGGTGTGAGCTGTTGCAGTGAATTGGGCGGTTACGGTGGTGTCTGCGGTGATGTTGGTCAGGGCTTTATCCCAGCCCTTGAAGGTATAGTGGTTGGTTGCATCACATGCCTTCGTAGGCGTTGCGCCGGAGTAGGTTGCAGTTGCTCCCTTGGCAACGGTTGTTGTGGCCAAGGGATCACCGTTTGCCCCCTTGAAGGTGACGACATAGAGGGGGTTGGGCATTTCCGTTCTCTTGCCTACAAAAATGTAGTCAATGACAACCGAACCGCCGCTGCTGCTTGTGGCCTTAATATCCCGGAAGCGGAATCCAAGGGACTTGATATAGTCAACGGATTTGAAGTCGTTATTGAGAGGAATGGTGATGAGCTGGTAGGCTGTGGACTTCCCATCAATGGGAGCATTCAAATTCTCATAGGCCTTGTAAGTACTGCCTGTCAGAGTGTCGAAGCAGACGATGACCTTGGGATTTGTGCCTGCGGCGGTACATCCGGTGAGCTTGAATCGAATTTGCAGGTACTCAGCCTGTGAGGGCTTGTATTTAAGGGGGTAGTAAACACGATAGGATTCTCCACTCCATGGGTACTTGCCATAGGTGTTTGTGGTTTCGATGTAGGGGCCGTAATTTCCGGCCGAGTCTGCATCGGCTATGACCTTTACTGTCATGGTGCCGTCCGAATTGTTCAGGCTCACATTGGTTGCGCCGCCATTGGCACCTGTTGCCCAATAGGGCGAGGAGGTTTTGTCAAAGTTGTAGCCGCCGTAAACACCTAAGGTGTATCGTGCCTTGTCCGCATTGCTGTTTTTGAAGTCAAAATACAGATTATGGGAGGTGTCCTTGACACCACAGACACATTTGCCGCTGGTGTAGCTGTGGTTTGCAGTGGAGGAATAATCACAACGGGAGCAGGTGATTTTGTGGTTGGTTCCTGCGTTGGCGTACTTGTAATCATGGCCCAAAGCGGCAGTATAATCTCGCTTATAGGTATAACCGCAGGTACTGCAAGCTCTTTGCGTATAACCCTTCGCGGTACAGGTAGGCTTGACAACAGACTGCTTTGCTCCGTGGATACATTCATCCACACGGACAAATTTGACTGCGCTGACTCGCAAGGTACTGCTGCTTCTGGTCGCCTGCACATAACCAAGGTTTCCTTCGTCAAATTCAAAGGTTCCCAAACTCACAAACCCCTTCGTGCCGGAATGACAGTTCATCGTTGTGGTATAGGTGCCATTTTTGTGCTTGACCTCGATTTTGGCAGCCTCATCAGCGACCTCGTTTGCACTGACGACCATTTTATAGATATAAACCTGATAGTGTCCTCGACGGAGGAGCGGTCGCCACTGCACCTGCGCCCCTGTAGAGGAGCTTCCCTTTACCGTGCCGCTGTAGCCTGCGTAGCTGCTGTTGCTCCATGTGCCTACGGTGGTTTTGAAGCCGTAGGTATTGGTGTCAACAATAATATCTCCGTAAACGCCGTTGGCTTTCACATATTTCTGAACAGAGTTGCTCTCGGAGTAGATGTTTGTGGTGGTGTTCTTGTCCACATTGATGCCCGTTTCATAGGAGACACCTCCGTGGTAAATGGTATTTCCTGTGAATACCACATGGTCGGCGTTGGTAATAAACACATTGCCGCCAGGCTTGCCTGTCTTCTTGGTCGTGGTGCTTGCGTTGATAAATTTGTTGTTGCGAATCACAATATTTTTTGAAGAAAATGTGCCAAAGGCTGCCCAAGGGGTTGTTTCTATGGTATTTCCCTCTACCAAAACATTGGAGGTGATTCGCCCCGTTACAGGGCTATAATCGGAGGGCTGCTCGTCAATGCCACCTCCGACGAACATGGCCGCAGGATCCCGAAGTGCCTTGTTACACGCCTTCAGCGTGTTGTTGCGAATGATGACATTGTTGATCGGCGTACCGATGGCCCAGCGATCCCAGCGGATCAGGCAGTTGAGGATCAGACCGGGATACGCAAAATTATTGACCTGATTGTTCTCTACTGTGCCATTGGGCAGACCTAAGTACATAGCGTGCGCCAAGCCGCCATCAAAGGTGTTGTTGCGGATAATGTAGTTGCCCGTGTTCTTGTCCATGTTCCAAAATTGGTTGGTAGAGACATAATCGGAAGGCAGAGGATCGGCAAATGTCACCTTACAACGCCACGGGGCATTTCCGTCGTCAGTAAAATAGTTTTCCCATGTAAAGCTGACGACCTTGGACTTCCATCCCAAATCCTTGAAATTCTTGTCACGCATACCAAAGGTCGCTCCCTCGTACACCTCGGTATAGTGCATCCAGTGAGTCAGGTGATCAAGGGCTACCGTATAGTTATCGATTTTGGGGTTGCCGGATACACCGCCGCCGAAGAAGTGGTTTGACAGATGGATGTTATCATCATTGATACCCTTCAAAAGGCAGTTCTCCATGCGGAAATGACCGTCAACAGAGTGGACTTCCACACCGCCATAGGCAGAAAAACGCTCCTTCGTGCCGGGAGGCGGCTCTACAGAGGAATTGATGATCTGGAAGTATTCCGAGTCGTTGCTGAAAATCGCCTGATAGGGCACGGTGTATAAATGCAGATTGTCAAAAGTAATGTGGCTGTTAGTCTGCATACGGAAGCCGTTGACCAGTTCCTTGGGACGGAACCAGAACTGACCGTACTGCCCAACCACGGCCGAGGACACATTGTTGGCATTCTTATAGGTCAGACGAACCTTATTGGAGGCCAGCTTGGTCATAGAGGAAATTCCGCTGGCACCCCCGGGGAACTGGAAGCCCACGGTTTCCGAACGGTTGTTGCTTGCAGGATCCCAGCTTCTGCCGCCGCCAAAAATGGCATTGTCAGGCACGGTGATGTCGCTGAAGGTGAAATCCACGGTGCCTGCCGTTTTATTCACAGCCGCCACCTTACCGATGCCGTAAATGGGATAGATGGAACGATCCCAATCCAGCGTCAGATTCTGAATGGCGACGGTGTTGGAATTGTTCATGGTGATGTAGTTGGGGGTGTTGTTGAGGCTGGTGCCTACAGAGATGATCAGCTTGGAGCCATTGCCTTCCAGCAGGAAGTTGTTGAGATTGGAGAGGTTAATAGCCTCCTTGCCGGTCAAGGCGACAGCGTAGGTGCCCTTGGGAATGTTCAGCTTCCATGCCTTGGTGGACTTGACCTTGGCAATGGCATTGGCAAAGGCCGTCTCATTGGCGGCAGGGGTGTTGGATTCCGACAGGCCGAAATCCTTCATATCCACTACGATGCCATTATCTACAGGACGGTTCACCGTAAAATCCTTTGCACCGGTGATGTTGCTCAAAATGCTGTCAAGTTCGGCCTGAGCCGCCGCAGTCAATGCAGAAACCCTGCCGGTACTTGCGAACAGGCTAAAGCATATCGCAAAAAGAATCGTTACAGATAGCATTCGAACAGCCGTAAGTTTCTTCATAGAATCTCCTGCCTTTCTAAATTTTGTGTAAGGGGGACGGCACTGAGGCCGTCCCCTTTTGCTTGGTCTATGTTGTAGGAAGCGGGTTTTCCGACCCTTTATAGGGCGATTCGTGAATTGCCCTCACGATTTTCATCCATATTTCGTTCCAATTTCGTAGGGGCGAACTGCGTTCGCCTGCGGGTGTTCAAAGAACGCCCCTACGAATTCCATCGATCTTCCGTCCCCTACGAGTTTTACGGCAGGGAGTCCGCGTTATTTGGTGAAATATGCTCTTGCGCTGTCGGAGTAGGCGAACAGGGCGCGGGT
>JAZOAV010000190.1:0-18273 GCA_045595645.1 Faecousia sp. | reverse complement strand
TATCTGTAGGTCGATTGGGTATGAGGGTGCCGGATCAGCCGACAAACTAAATATCAGTTGACCAATTAAGCCTTGCGTGGAGAGTGCCCTCACACTTGAAACGCAGGGCTTTTTCATACCCAAAAAGGAGGCAAATATGGCAAAACCAAGAATGATTGGTATGATTAAAAAGCCGATCAAAAACACAGACAGAAAGCAAAATCCCTTTGGAAAGAAAAAGAAACACAAATAAACAAACTACGGAGGTTATTATGGAAGAAACTATGTCAATCTTTGACTTTCTACCAACCGAGGAAGCGGAAAAGTACAAGCCAAAGAAATCAACCGATTGGAAATGGACAATGTCGGAGGACTATCCCACAGAAAAGAATGGGTTAAAAGTGTTCTCTTGCTTTGCTTGCGGTGGTGGCTCTACAATGGGTTACAAACTGGCAGGCTGCGAGGTTTTGGGTTGCTGCGAGATTGACCCAAAAATGAATGAGGTCTATGTAAAAAACCACCACCCGAAACACAATTTCTTGATGGATATTCGTGAGTTCAATACTCTGCCAAATGAGGAAATCCCGGCAGAACTGTTTGACCTTGACATTTTGGACGGCTCACCCCCTTGCACCACTTTTTCTATGGCTGGTCAGCGTGAGGAAAGTTGGGGCAAGAAAAAGAAATTCCGTGAGGGACAGAAAGAACAGACACTTGATGATTTGTCCTTTGTTTTCATCGACACAGTGAAGAAACTGAAACCCAAAACGGTCATTATGGAAAATGTGGAAGGTCTGCTGCTGGGTGAAGCATTTGAGTATGTGCGGAACATTTACACGCAGATGCGAGCCGCCGGCTACCGTATGCATCATTGGCTGTTAAAGGGTGAAAATATGGGTGTACCGCAAAAGCGGCACAGGGTTTTCTTTGTTGCCGTCAGAAACGATTTGAACATTGACCCACGGGAACTTGATATGACATTTAATTATGAGCTTGTTACCTATGGAGAAATCAAAAGCGGCACCGGCCAGGAAATCAACCACAATTCGCAAGAATACAAAATTTTGTCTATCGCAAGACACGGAGAACGGTCTATTGCAAATGTGTATGCACGCCTGGGCGAAAAAGAAAGACGATTTAGCGCCGCTATTTGTTGGGAAGATGATGTTCTGCCAACTATCGTTGCAAAACTGTTCCATTATCGAGGCATCGAAAAGACAAAGATTAGTGCTGAAGATATTATTCACGCACAGACATTTCCCACAGACTATGATTTTGTCGATTTTAGATATGACAATATTGCTTATATGTGCGGTATGTCCGTACCTCCAATTATGATTAAACGCATCGTTACAAGGTTGATTGAACAGGGGGTTTATGATTATGCAAAATCCGTGTGATCGTTGCAAGAAAAAGGACACCTGCCCCGGCACTTGCTTCCCCAAAAAGGACTATCTGCGAGCCTTGAAAAAGAGGAATAAAAAATGGACTACGCAAGCGAAATAAAAAGCAGATTGACCACGAAAGAGGGTTGACTTTTGGGGGTGGATGGTTTATAATATTGGTGTTGATAAGGTGTTTGGCGGCGTCTTATCGGCGGCAACTGAATATCTTATCAACACACAAATCCATGCTTTCTGAAGGCGCCGCCATGCCGGACGAAAGCGTGGATTTTTGTTTACAAAGGAGAAATGCCATGAAGAATATGGATCAAGCAACAGCGTTAGTGCCTTTTGGCAAATACAAGGGTCAGCCTGTAGAGGTCATGCAGATGGACACGGCATACTGTGATTGGCTGTCAAAACAAAGCTGGTTTAGAGAGCAATACGGCAATGTTTACAATCAAGTGATTATCAATAACTTTACAGAGCCAACGGAAACACCGGAACACAACCGGCTGCAAATGCGATTTTTGGACGAAGCGTTTATTGACCGCTTTGTTTCAAAAAAGATA
This sequence comes from Faecousia sp., assembly GCA_045595645.1. Lineage (GTDB taxonomy): Bacteria > Bacillota > Clostridia > Oscillospirales > Oscillospiraceae > JAZOXB01. Next base: position 16,340 of record JAZOAV010000190.1, on the reverse strand, counting down.
ATTCCTGCGCTTTCTGCCGTAAAATTCAACATTGAAAAAATTGAATTTGAGAAAAACGGATGGGATGTTTGCATTGATTTCAAATACACAGCAAAAGGCGATCCAGAAGATTATGACCGTTTCCGGTCTGTTTGTTTTGAAATTAAGCCTTGCATGGGCGATGATTTTCCGGCTGTTTTACGGCAAATGAAAACCAATTCAAAAAGATATGTATCTGAGTATTATGTTTGCATGATTGATGAATTTACCGCTTGCGGTGCTACATTTGAGCAGGTAAATCAAATGTTTAGGCTTTCCAAATTTTCACTTATGCGATTTTCTGACTTTGAAGAATGAGGTTTGAACTATGGACTATTTCAAACATGATATAAATGCCAGCGAGGATGACAAAATCTGCGATTTGCTGGCTCAAGATGGTTATGAAATGCTGGGTTATTATTGGCGTTTCATTGAATATTTATACAGCCGTGATGGAAAACTGCCAAAAGCCAAAATAACAAGCGTGGCGTGGGCATTGCACATGGAGATTGACAAGCTAAACCGCCTTATTTATGAGTTCGGTTTGTTTCAAGAGGTTGACGATTGCATTATTTCAAAGCGTGTTTTGACGGAAGTTGAAATTTTCGTTGAAAACGGAAAGAGGATGGCAGAGATAGGAAGAAAAGGCGGTCAAGCGTCCGCTAAAGCGAGAGGTCAAGCGTCCGCTAAAGCGTATGGTTCAACTGATGGTGAAGCGGATGGTCAACAAAATAAAAAAAAGAAAATAAAAGAAAATAGAAAAAATAAAGATTGCGCCCTTTCGGGCGGTGAGGACGATAAGCCGTGGGATCAGACAAGTCCCGTGTATAAATTTTAGGGGGTGATTTTGTGTACGATTTCAAGTCAAAAGATGTTTTCGACTTTGCATCGTTCATCGGTGCAGAAACAAAGCAAAAGGGAAACGAGTTGTTTTTCAAATACTGCCCCCATTGCCACGGCGGAGAGGATGACAAAGACACTTTTTCTGTAAATCTCCAAACGGGTGCTTTTAAGTGCTTCCGTGCATCCTGCGATTACCATGGACATTTTGTGGAATTGGCACGGGATTTCGGGTACAAGCTGGAAGATGAACAAGAGCATAAATACCGCCGTTTGCCACAGCCGAAAATCGAAAGCAAACCAAAAGCCATTGAATATTTGGAAAGCCGCGGCATTTCTGCGGAAGTTGCGAAGCGGTACAAAATCACTACACAAACCCATAACGAGAATATTTTGGTTTTCCCGTTCTATGATGACCAAAATGTGCTGCAATTTGTCAAATACCGAAAGACTAACTTTGACAAGCGGTTTGATAAAAACAAAGAATGGTGCGAAGCGGAAACAATGCCGATTTTGTTTGGGATGGCTCAATGTGAAGATTTCACACGGCTGGTTATTACAGAGGGTCAGCTTGATAGCCTTTCTTTGGCTACTTGCGGAATAAAAAATGCCGTGAGTGTTCCTACAGGTGCGCTTGGCTTTACTTGGCTTGCAAACTGCTGGGATTGGATCAATAAGTTTCAAGAGGTTGTAGTTTTTGGCGATTATGAAAAAGGCAAAATAACGCTGATTGAAACACTTGAAAAGCGGTTGCAAATGAAAGTAAAGTGTGTCCGTCCGCAAGATTATCTATGCGAAAAGGATGCAAATGACATTTTGCGGAAATATGGCAAAGAGGCGATTATCCGTGCGGTGGATGGCGCAGAACTCCGGGATGTGAAGTATGTCAAGAGATTGGCAACCGTTGAAGCGGTAAATTTGCGTGACCTACCGAAAATCAGAACCGGCATCCGTCCGTTGGATCGTGTTTGCGGTGGCTTGCTGCGTGGTCATGTGGTTTTGCTGTCCGGCAAGCGTGGCGAAGGTAAATCCACCTTTATGTCGCAGTTGGTGGCTGAAGCAATCGAGCAGGACAACGCCGTTTTCGTGTATTCCGGCGAGTTGCCAAATTACCATTTTAAGAATTGGCTTGACTTGCAGATTGCCGGAGCAAATCACATTTGCACCACAAGAAATGAATACAATGACGAAGAATATTATTTGACAGAGGGTTGCGTGAAGAAAATCAACGCCTGGTATTATGATAAGGCGTTTATCTTCGATAATTCCGCTGTTTCTGACGATGAATACGAAGGTTTGATAAAGGTCATGGTGGATGCAATTTGTCGGTATGACATTAAACTGGTTTGCATCGACAATTTGATGACTGCTATGGACGGTGATCCTAACACGGATATTTACCGACAGCAATCCGCATTTGTCAAGAAATTGGAAAAATTGGCTCAACAATATGATGTTGCAATTATCCTTGTAGCACACCCGAAAAAGTCAAGTGCAGCATTTGACAATGACACCGTTTCCGGCTCGTCTGACATTACAAACGCCGTTTCTTTTGTGTTTAACTATCAAAGAGCAGATGAAGGCGATGAATGCAACAGCTATTTGATGGTTACAAAAAACAGAATGAACGGCAAGCTGATGACGGGCGATAATGCAATACCGTTATATTATAGCCAAAAGTCAAAGCGGATTTCTGCAAATCCTAACGAGGTCAAGGAATATGGCTGTTTCAAGTCAGCCGAAAAATACGATGATTTGGAGTGGGATATTCTTTAATATCCCCCCCCTAAAAAATGAAATGGAGGCAAAGGAAGAATGACGCGCAAGAGATTTGTTAAGTTGCTGATGGCAAGAAAATGGACACGAAATGAGGCGAATGAAATCGCAATGAATGTATATGCTTATGGTTATCGAAAAAAGAATTACAGCAGCCAATACAAGTTTGTGACTATTCATTTGGATAATGGGAGGTAAAGAGATATGAAATTTAAGGATTTTGAAATCAGACCAACTTGTTTTCTGGATGGACACAAAGATCCCAAACGATGGGATATAGTGAAGTGGGAAAAGCGCGACAATCCAATAGAAGTCACAGAATGGGAAACCGGCAAAAATAAAATGCAAGATACATTCCGCTTCTCCGTTGCAACTGTCGAATGGAACGAAAAAGAACATTATTGGGAGTTTCGCTCTTACGGCACACGATTTTTAGAATATTATGAAGAAGGTCTCTGCGAGTTCATTTTGAAATGGCTTGAATTGACAGACTTGACAAGAAAATTTACCGAGGAGGCATAACAATGGATGTTAGGAAAAAGTTGGTGGAGTTGCTTGGTACTGTTTCTTGTAATGGAAACGGCGAATCACTGGGCTGTTGCCCCGACAGAAAATACGGAATTTGCGGAGAAATGGCAAATTTGAGTTATTGTGTCATTCAGAATACTGCGAACCACCTCATCGCCCACGGTGTAACGGTGCAGGAGCGTGGAGAATGGGTATATGACCATTGGCGTGAGTTCAAATGCTCTGTGTGTGGTGAGTTTTCAAGGTCTAAGCCATACAAAGGGAAAGAAAATTATTGCCCGAATTGTGGTGCAAAAATGATGCCCCAACCGCCGGAAGGAGAATAAGCGGAATGACAAGAAAAGAATTTTGGCTGAAACTTTTTGCCGAAAATGATGTGGCATTGGCAAGTGCTTTGATTTTGCTTGACCGATTTGCAACCGAAGAACAGTTGGCAAGGGATAAAGAGTATATCGAAAGCAGAAGAAAAGAGTTATACGAGGAAATGCCAATAGCCGATGTTTTGGAAGTGTTCCCCAACTATCAACCGCCGAAAGGAGAATGATTGTGGCTAAGAAAATGTATGTCATTCAAGCCGAGGACGGGATGTTCTTTTGTGGAATGAGGTATTGGGACAAACAGATCCGCAAGGCAAAAATTTACCATTCTTTGACTTATGCCAAGGATGTTGTAGATGCATACGAAGAGAGCAACTGCAAAATAGTTGAAGTATCTTTGGCCATTGTGCCGGAAGCAAAGACCAACGCAGACCGAATCCGGGCGATGAGTGATGAGGAGTTGGCAGATTTCTTCTTTGAAAGTCCCGAAATCGAATTTACAGTTTGCGAATACTGCCAATATTTTGGTGGACATACAAGCGACACACCTTGCAGGCACGATATGGGAAGATGTTTTGTTTCGGCCAAAAACGAAGCGTTTAAGAAATGGCTTAAACAGCCTGCGGAATAAAAAGTTATAAAAAATTATAAAAAAGTTGTTGACAAACAGATAAGGGTGTGGTAATATATACTCACAGGGGGCAAACACCTGATATTGATTAGGAGGCAACAGAAATGACCGTTAAGGAACTGTTTGAAAACAAGTACCGTGAGCGTATGGCAACCATCACCGAGCGTGAGTGGAAAAGGGCGAAGGAAGATGCCGAATACAAAAAGATGCCCGTTGCACAGTTCATTATGATGTGCTTGGAAATCACCGAAAACGATTGTAACCCTCGCAAAAATGCCGATGCGTATTGGGAGCTTATCGAGATGAACAAAAACAAGCTGATTGCAAGCAACAGACACAGACAGTACCACGGCAAGGTTAATGCTTTTTGGCTCACCGCCAAAGGCTATAAGGCAATGTTTGCATAAAGGCGGCTAACAACCGCCCAATCAATAAAGCGGTGCTACGGCGATGGATGGTACACTTAGGTAAAGACGTCCTGATTGCGGATTGGCTATTCCATGATCTGATTTCTGGTGTTTGCCCCGCATGAGAGCAGTAGTTAAATGGAGTTTGATGAACAACCGCCCACAGATAAAGGAGGAGTAAGACAACATGATTTTTGTTGAATTAGATGACGGTAAGTCCGCTTATGAGTTTGTTGGCGATTGCATAGAAAAATTTTGGGGAAATAACTATTATTGTGATGTTGTAGTATCAATTTCAACATCATACGATGGGGTTAATTATTGTAAAAGCGTGGAAGTTGCCAGCCCTACAAGCGATATGATGGGCGTTGAATTTCTAAACGATTGGTATGAAGGAGAAAAGTATATAAAGATTTTTGGCATTAAAAGCGTCTGTGATATTGAGATAGCCGACGGGGAGGGGATTGAATGAGACTGTGGAGCTGGCAACTGCTGCCGTACCTAAGCGATATGCAGTTTAAGGGGCAACTCAGAGAGGTAACTGCGATAATGCGGGACTGGCGGGACAAGGGGACTACTAACCATCTGTTAATCAATCGAGTTATGCAATATCCAAAAGATGAACTTTCTCAGTATTTTTGGCAGTATGCTTGCGAATATTATAAAAGATATGGAAAAAGCCTGCAAAAGCAAATTGAAGAATTTAATATGTTTTCTCTCGGAACAAAAATGGCGCAAAGACCATTTGAGATGACATATTTGTTTTTGGGTTGGCACAACAAAGAATATCTCCGTGTCTGTATGGCAAACCTTTACGAAAAGCATTTCTTTGGCATCGGCAAGTCCCGTATCACCGATGAAGAATGGCAATGGCTCTGTGAGGGGTATAAGGCTATAACGGGCGAAGAATACAAAATCTAATATAATTTAGGAGGCAATTATTATGGAAAACAAGATTTACAATGACGACGTGGAACGGATCGTGAATGACCCGGAACGGCAAGCGATTATTGATGACCGCTACTACAAGCGACAGATGCACCGGCAGAGAAAGATGCTGACCACGGCTCTTGTGTATGCGTTTTTTACTGTGGCTTTCGGTGTTTTGGGTTTAGCTGGATGGATGTGGGTGTGGCTTGCGTATCCGGTCTGCGCCGCCTGTTGCGTTTGGTCTGCGTTCAATTTTGGCAGATGGTTTGAGAATGGCAAGTGCTGGGGGTGGAAGTGATGGCTGAAGATAAACTTCCAGAATTTGAATATGAACGACAAGCAATGAACGGTGAGGAAATGCCGGACGGTTTGAGATTTGCCGGCCAGCATTACTACCTTGGATTACGGATGCTGTATCACCAATACAAGCAAGGCGTGATTGATCGTGAAACGGCAAGCCGAGAAAAGAGGAGGTTATTACAAACATACAACTACGACCTGATGTGGGAGTCAATCGCTGACGGTTTCATTCAGCAACGGAACAATTCAGAAACAGCCCGTGCTGCATACAGAAAAAACCCTTGTCACGAAAATGCAATCAAGATTATAGAAAGCGTCGAGGGGGTTATGTGGAATGGGTAAGAATGGATTTCTTGAACGGCAACGGGTTGAACGGCAAGCCTATTTTGATGCCGGCTTGCAGATGGGCAGGCAACAGATTCTTGATATGATGTGCATAGTTCTGAACGACCCGGATATTATGGGCAAGGACACATTTGGCAAAGATCGGTTGTTGAAAGTGGTTAAAGGCGTGGGCGAATACATCGATGTGTTTCAAAAAGCCTGGGAGCGTGACGATGAAACGGACTATTACCGGGTGAAGCTGGATGAACACCTTGCCAAAATCTATGGTGAGGGTATGATGGACACATTCAATAAGCGGTATGAATATTGCACCGAGTTTAACTACTTCACCGGTAAATGGGGTAAGTGAAAATGAGTAGAGAAACACTACCTATCAATCCCACAAGGGAATTGCCACCTTGCAAAGATTGCCCGGATCGTATTCCTGGCTGTCACGGCTCTTGTGACCGTTACAAGGAATGGAAGCAACGGTTGGACGAGTTGAACAAGGCAAGGCGTGAATATGACCGCACCCGTTACAACAAATACCGCAGAGATTGAGGTTTGTATGGAAAAGAAAATAAAGCTAGATGCCGAAAACAGGTGTATCGAGATAACCGATGAAACGGGAACTATGAAAATTACACCCGACAACAAAATAACCTTTTCAAAAGACGGTGAATTGCAGCTGGAAGTTGTAATAGATTGACAAACCCCAAAATAATTGATAAAATAGTGTATATGGATGGGAAACTGTCTGTATGCACTATTTTTCTGTTTGGAGGTGAGGCTGGATGGCAAATGAACAGAATTTGATACCGAATAGTGAGCGAACCCCGAGTGAACTCCGAGAGATGGCAAGAAATGGCGGTCTGGCTTCAGGTGAGGCAAGACGGAAAAGAAAAACACTTAAAGAAGAATTGCTTTTGATGCTTTCTGAGGGTGAAACACAGCAATCTGTCACCATCGCATTGATTGAAAAGGCAATGAGTGGCGATACAAAGGCTTTTGAGGTCATTCGTGATACGATTGGCGAAAAGCCTGTTGATAAGGTTATGATCGCAGATGTTGAGCCGTCTGTGATTGCAGAAGTGGAGGCGATGGTCAATGGATCAAAAACAGGCGGTTGATTTTTTGCTTGCTTATCCATATCGCTTTGGTCACTCTGTGGGCTTTACACGGCTCACAGAGCTTCACAATGATTGGATTAAGGAAATGATAAGGGGCAAGGAAGATAAGACCTTACAGGCTCACCGTGGCTCTTACAAGACCACTTGCGTTTCCATCGCCCTGTCGCTGATTGTGGTATTGCTTCCAAACTGCAAGACCCTCTTTATGCGAAAGACCGACAATGACATAAAAGAGGTAATTTCACAGGTCAAGAAGATTTTGCAGAGCCAACAGATGCGGTACTTTGTGCAGTGCATTTATGGCGTGGATTTGAAATTGACCACAGCAACGGCAAATGAAATCAGCACCAACCTGTCCACGGATATTCGAGGAACGGCACAGCTTGTCGGTTTTGGTATGGGCGGATCGCTGACAGGCAAACACTTTGACCGCATTTTTACTGACGATATTGTCAATGTGCAAGATCGCATTTCAAAGGCAGAGCGTGACCGCACGAAACTGATTTATCAAGAATTGCGGAACATCATCAACCGAGGTGGACGGATATTCAACACAGGCACACCTTGGCACAAAGACGACGCTTTTTCACTTATGCCGAACCCCGAAGTTTATGATTGCTATTCCACAGGTTTGATGACGGATGCAGAAATAGCAGAAATTCGGGATAAAATGACCGCCTCACTCTTTGCGGCAAACTATGAGATGCGGCACATTGCGGCTGAGGATGTTATCTTCGACAGTCCGCAAACAGGAGCAGACCCAGCACTGGTCGAACAGGGCGAATGTCACATTGATGCGGCTTATGGCGGTGAGGACTACACGGCATTTACAATCTGCCGAAAGAAGGATGGCAAATACTATGTTTACGGCAGATGTTGGAGAAAGCATATTGACGATGTACAAGATGATATAATAAAACTGCGGCAATCGTTTAATGCTGGTCGTATTCATTGCGAGAATAATGGCGACAAGGGGTATTTGGGCAAGGCTCTCCGGCAAAAGGGTGAGCGTGTCAATATTTACAGAGAAAGTATGAATAAATTTCTCAAAATCACATCTTACTTAAAAGCCGAATGGAAGAATGTCGTATTTGTTGCTGGAACTGACCAAGAGTATATAAATCAAATATGCGATTACAATGAGCATTGCGAGCACGACGACGCCGCAGATAGTCTTGCAAGCATTGTGAGAATTTTGTGGAAACGCAAAGAAAACGACAACAATTATGTTCCAATTTTTATGTAAATGTGGTATAATTAGTTATATAGCAGGGACAGCGGAGTAGCTACCGTTGAATTGCCCTAATCAATTCTAACCTGCTTTATAATAATATTCTATTAGGGAGAATGAATTATGGCATTTACTGTGTATGTTCACACGAACAAAATCAATGGCAAAAAATATGTTGGTGTTACCCAAAAGAAACCCGAAAAGCGTTGGAGAAATGGAAACGGCTACGAGCGTCAGTGTTTCTACAACGCTATTTTGAAATATGGGTGGGAAAATTTTGAACACACAATTTTGAAAACTGGGTTGACCCAAGAAGAAGCCAACTACTACGAAAAGTATTACATCAAAGAGTTCGACTCATTGCTTGGTCACAACGGATACAACGCAGCTATTGGCGGTTATGACGCAGGAATGACCGGATTGCATCATTCTGAAGAAACAAAAAAGAAAATGAGTGAAGCAAGACGCGGAAAACCGTTATCGAAAGAACACAGAGAAAAGTTGAGCAAAGTTAGAAAAGGCAGGAAACTTTCTGAGCAAAACAAAATCGGAATTGGAAATGCAAGACGAGGGAAAAGGCATACCGAAGAAACTAAGGAGCGGATTAGAAGCCTTATGTATGGAGAAAACAGCCCTTGTGCTAAAGAAGTATTCCAATATACAAAAGATGGTTGTTTTGTTGCAAGGTGGGGTTGCATTAGTGATGCAAGCAGAAATTTGAAAATAGACGGCAGTTGTATTGGAAAGTGCTGTAAAGGCAAAAGAAAAAGCGCTGGCGGTTTTTTATGGACTTTTGAATATAGGGGTGAAAAATATTGCTGACTTTTAACGATCTTGAAGAAATCTTAAAGTCGAACAGCGAAAAAGAGAAGATGGAATTTGTGCTAAAAGCCATTAACGAGCATAAATGCACAACAGACTATCAGGTTGCAAAAGATGCTGAACTTTACTATAAGCATCAAAATCCTACCATAATGCGATTCCAAAAGTGGATATATAACCAAATGGGGCAGAAAGTTCCCGACATTTGGAGCGCAAACAATAAGATTGCATCGAACTGGTACAACTATTTCACCACACAGGCGGTTTCCTATCTACTGGGCAATGGCGTGACCTTCAAAACCGAAGCGAACAAGAAGAAACTGGGCAAGGACTTTGACAAGCGCGTGCAGGACTGCGCCACGGCTGCAAAGAATGGCGGCATTGGTTTCGGCTTTTGGAATTACGACCATTTGGAAGTGTTCAAACTGACCGAGTTTGTGCCGCTGTATGACGAGGATGACGGCGGTTTGAAAGCCGGTATTCGCTTTTGGCAGATTGATGACCAAAAGCCCCTCCGTGTCACTCTGTACGAATTGGACGGCTACACCGACTATATCAAGCGCAAAGATGAAGATGTGACCGTCCTCCACGACAAGAGAGCGTACAAGCAGATTATTCGCAAGTCTGAGGTTGAGGGTGAAACAATCCTTGATGGCGAGAATTACCCCGGCTTCCCGATTGTGCCTTTGTGGAATGTCAACCGACAGAGCGACCTTGTAGGCAATCAAGGCACGATTGACGCATACGATTTGATGGTGTCCGGCTTGATTAACAACGTCAGCGATGGCGAGTTCATTTACTGGATTTTGAAGAATTGTGGAGGTATGAATGAGGCCGACGATGCAAAGTTTATCGAGCAGTTGAAGCTGACACACACCGCACACGCTGACGGTGACGATGGCGCAAGCGTCGAGGCTCACAATGTGTCCGTGGAGTTTGAAGCAACCGCAGAGGCGCTTGACAGGCTCACAGAGCAGCTGTACGCCGACTTTATGGCGCTAAAGGTACAAGACCTTTCCGCAGGAAATAAGACCGCTACGGAGATTACAGCGGCTTACGAGCCTATCAATCAGAAAACAGACCAGTTTGAATATTGCGTGACCGAGTTTATCAATGGCATTTTGGAACTGGCTGGCATTGAGGACGAGCCGACATATACCCGTTCGCAGATGAGCAATCAAAGCGAACTGCTGGAAATGGTTTTGCAATGCGCTGAGTATTTGGATGATGAATATGTCACCACAAAGATTCTGACCTTGCTGGGCGATGCTGACAAGGCGCAGGAAGTGCTAAAGCGCAAGGATGCGGAAGCGGCTGCCCGATACAAACAGCAGGAAGCAGAAATGGAAGAAATGCGGAAACAGGAGGTGAATGGCAATGCTTACGCTGAATGACGGAAGAAGCGAACTTTGGCAGTGGGACACGGGGAGAAAGCTTACCGTTGATGCTGAGTGTTCACAGGTGCACTTTAGCAACAAGGTGTTCGGAAGATCTGTTGATGTGGATGTAGAAAACGAAGAAGCTGCGATTCCTGATGTGCTTTTGCAAAGCGAGAAAGATATTTGCGCATGGGCATTTGTTGGCACGGCTGAAAATGGATACACAAAAATCAGCAAGGTTTTCAAGGTCAACAAGCGGAACAAGCCTGCTGATTATGTGTTTACGCCAACAGATCAAACAACTCTTGAAGAAATTAAAGAAAAACTGGATTATTTGGAATCAACCCAAGGCCCGGATGCAATCAAAAATGCGGTAGAAGATTACTTAAAAGAAAATCCGGTTGTTTCTGAAGAATCAGACCCAACCGTTCCCGAGTGGGCAAAACAGCCAGAAAAACCACGATATACAGCCAAAGAAATCGGCGCGTTGCCGGATGATACTCAAATACCGGAAATCCCGAAAAATGTTTCTGCTTTTGAAAACGATGCTGGATATTTGATAGAACATCAGGATTTGAGCGATTATGCGAAAAAAGATGAAATCCCTTCCAGCCCTGCTGATATTGGCGCACAGCCCGTAGGTGATTATGCACTGCGTTCGGAACTACCAATCGTTCCTGTTCGGTCTGTAAACGGAAAAACTGGCGATGTTCGCCTGACGGCTGAAGATGTCAATGCGCTACCAGAAGGGACGCCTATTCCGTCTAAAACAAGCGATTTGTCGAATGATTCTGGATTCGTTACTGTTGCTGTTGCAACTTTGTTGAACTATTATTTAAAGTCCGAAACATTTGCGAAGAGCGAAACTTACAGCAGAACGGATATTGATAATTTAATCAACGGTCTGGAAAGCCGTCTGGATGCGTTTTTTGATACTGATGACGAAACGCTTGACCAGATGTCTGAACTGGTTGCATACATAAACTCAAACAAATCTCTGATTGATGCAATCACTACAAGCAAGGTTAGTGTGTCAGACATTATTAACAACCTGACCACAAGCGTTGAAAATAAGCCACTTGGTGCAGCACAGGGTGTGGTTCTGAAGAATCTCATTGATGCCCTGGGTGAAAGCAAACTCGATGCAACAAGTCTCCCCGAAGCAATCAATACTGCACTCGCCCAAGCTAAGGAAAGCGGTGAATTCGATGGCGCAGATGGCACTCCCGGAAAGGACGGTATCTCCGCAACCCACAGTTGGAACGGCACTGTTCTGACAGTCACATCCGCAAGCGGTACTTCCTCCGCAGACCTTAAAGGCGAAAAAGGCAATGATGGTTATACACCAATCAAGGGTGTCGATTACTTTGACGGACTGCCCGGAGATCCCGGCAAGGACGGCACAAGCGTTACAGTTTCTAATGTCACCGAATCCACGGCAGACGGTGGAAGTAATGTTGTCACTTTCTCTGACGGAAAAACATTGACCGTCAAGAACGGCTCTAAAGGCTCGCAAGGCGAAAAAGGTGAGCAAGGTGAGCAGGGTATTCAAGGAATACAAGGAATACAAGGTGAAAAAGGCGACAAGGGTGAGCAGGGCATCCAAGGTATTCAAGGTGTTCAAGGCGAACCTGGTGCTGACGGCGCAAAGGGTGATAAAGGCGACCCCGGAGAAAAGGGCGAAACCGGAGCACAGGGGCCTGCCGGATACACGCCCCAAAAAGGCACGGATTACTGGACTGCCGCTGACAAAGCTGCAATGGTATCCGATGTACTGGCGGCACTTCCCACATGGACAGGGGGTAGTTACTGATGGCTTACGATAAAGTTGTTGATTCGGCTGTTCTTGATGCTGGGTTAAAAACTATTGCCGATGCTATCCGTGAAAAGGGCGGTACAAGCGGTAATTTGGCTTTCCCTACGGCTATGGCGGAAGCGATTGCGGCGATTGAAGCGGGTGGGGGTTCTGTTATTGTTGAAACTGGAAGTGTTACACTAACATCATCGGTTAGCTACCATGCTGTAACTACAAGCGCAAATCCGGGAGTAAGACCCGATATTTTTGCATGGTTCGTTACACCCGAATCAACCAAAACAATCACAAATTTTTATGCTAATAGCTACTTGAGAGCAGAGCTTGTCATTTTGAAAGAAGTTGTTGCGGATACTACTGTGGAAGCAGACGGCTATTCATTTGGCTACTTTAGTGGGACAAAGTCGATGAATATGCCCTACGTGGTCAAAAACACGACTATACATGGTACATCTGACTATTATTGTAGAATCAATAGAACGGCTGATCAAGCTGACTTGGAGGGCGCAGTGTCCTATAAATGGATAGCAATATGGGGGGCTACGGTATGAGATATTATGCACAATACAACGAATTTGACAAATTGATTGCCATCGGTACAGGCCCCGGTGGTGTAGAAATCACCGAAGCGGAATATGAACAACTCCTGAGCGAAATTCGCACAAAAGCGTATCTGGAAAACCTGTTATATAACGGCGGAATCGCCATTGATGAAGTACCCGCAGAATGGCAGGAAGAAATCCAGCGGCGGGTGAATGAACGAATCGAGGCAGAGGGCGCGGCAGAAGAGCAGGACATTTCCGCCGATGAAGCACTCGATATCATTTTAGGTGGTGAAGTCTAATGACGCGAAAAGAAGCGTTGTACCTGCGTTCGGTGGTAGAGCTTGCGGCTGTATCGCTTGATGACAAAACCGCATCCACGGCGGTAAGCTTGTTTCCCCGCTTGAAGCAGAACGGCGAACTCGTTTCCGCTGGTACTCGTATCAACTGGAACGGCGGTATTAAACGCGCCGCTGTTGATTTGTGGGACACGGAAGAAAACAACCCCGAAAATGCGCCTAATTTGTGGGAAGATATCAAATACCGGGAAGGGTACAGAATCATTCCCGATACCATCACAGCGGGCACGGCCTTTGCACTTGACGAATGCGGCTGGTGGGGGGATACGCTGTATCGCTCCAAGGTTGATAGCAACGTTTATACGCCAGAACAGTATCCCAGTAATTGGGAAAAAGTAGAATAAGGGGTAATTTATGGCAAACAAGTCACACATCCTGCCAGAAACGGAAAAATGAAAAAAACAAAACGAACAACGAAAGTGAGGTAGAATAATGGCACTTGAACCTATTACAAGGCAGGAGCAACTTTTGAATGCGGTTGCATCTGGCGAAACGGCAAACATTGAACCTATTACAAGAGAAGAAATGTTTTTGGCGAAGTTGGGCGGTGCTGATGTGAACACGCCAACGCCTATTACAAGAAAAGAACAGTTTCTTATGAAAGCCGTGGAGGCAATGGGAAGCGGCTCTGGCGGCGACACAGGCGGCGGCAACGTGGTTGTATCTGAAAATGGAATTGCAACTGGCTTCATTATCCCGGTGGAAGATGTTACAACGGATATTGATATTACGCATAATTTGGGTGAAATTCCGAAACTGGCAGTCGTATACAGAGAGTTAACCGCAGAAGGTTTTGCAAACGAGGACTTTGTGAGCGGAGAAGTCGCATTTTCTATGGCGGTAAATGGAGAAAAAAAGGGAATTGGGTACTGCGTAGATTCCAGCACTAGTTTATCGGTTGCCGTTGCAATGCACGCCATGAAAATATCTTTTCGTGGAAGTTCAGCCGGGAGTCTAAACGGCTCATGCATACACTCTTGCACAGAAACAACTGCCAAATTGTATCCGATAAAGAACGCTCAAAATAAAAAGTTCGCCGCAGGACACAAATACCGCTGGATTTTGTTTACGGAGGATGCGTACAATGCGTTATAAAATTACAGGCAAAAATAATGAAATAATCGCCATCGGCATGGACTGCGGAGGCACGGAAAACACCGAATCCGAATACAACGCCCTCCTGTTTGAAATCCAAAACAAATCGGAACTTGTGGGCAAACTGTACAGCGGCGAAATCACCATTGACGATGTTCCAGCTGAATGGCAGGAAGAAATTCAGCGCCGTGTGGATGAACGCATCGCATGGGAAAAGGAAGTGGCAGAAACCGCAGAAGCAACCGCAGAGGACTACCAAGACGCTCTGCGTGATATGGGGGTAGATGTATGACCAAAAACGAACTGACAACCGCCGTTGAAGTGGCAAAAACCGAAACCCGCACCGCATTGCAGACCGTATACGATGCGCTGAACCAAGGCCAGCAGAAACAGATCGTCAAGGATGAAAAAGTCAAGGCGCTGTTTGACCTTTACGGCGTTAACTACGAAGAATAAGAGGTAACTTATGGCAGACAAGTCACACATCCTAACCGACCAAAAACTGGAAGAAATGGAAAAGCGGCTGTCTGCCATTTATTCCAGAGCTGAAAAGGAAATACAAAAGACGGCTGATGAATACTTTTCACGATTTGCCAAACAGGACGAAGCCAAGCGGAAACTTTTGGAACAAGGCAAAATCACCGAGGACGAATACAAGAAGTGGCGCAAGGGCAAGGTAATGTACGGCAAGCGGTTCACCGAAATGAAAGAACAATGCGCCAAGCAACTGCTGAATGTCAACCAAACCGCCCTTGTTTATGTCAATGGCGAACTGCCAGAAGTGTATGCCATTAACTACAATGCCCTTGCAAGCTCTGTGGACGGTGTCGGCGGATATTCTTTCACTTTGGTGGATGCTGATACTGTCCGAAATTTGGCGGTCACAGACACGAGTCTGTTGCCCTACAAAGAGATTGACCCGGCAAAGGATATTCCGTGGAATATGAAGAAAATCAATGCTGAAACCTTGCAAGGCATTTTGCAGGGCGAAAGTATGGATAAAATTGCCAAGCGGATTATGAATGTTCAAGAAATGAACAAGAATCAAGCCATTGCATCCGCACGAACTATCGTTACTGGGGCAGAAAATAAAGGGCGACAAGATTCATACAAACGAGCAGAAGCAGACGGAATTGTTTTGCAAAAAGAATGGCTTTCTTCAGACCAACCTGGCAGAACAAGAAATTGGCATATGCCGGGTGCTTTTGAATCGCTGATTGTTGACATTGACGATCCTTTTGTCAATGAAATGGGCGAAATTATGTACCCCGGCGACCCACACGCACACCCGTCAAATACTTGGAGATGCAGATGCTCTATGCGCGCCAAAGTTATGGGATTTAAGAAGGTGAGATAATGGCTGGACAGGTTACTTTTAGAGATAATACAAACGAAGTTATTGGCTTGTTCCAAAAGGCGAAACACCGAGGCTTGCAAGCTATTGGCATGGCGGCTGAGGGTCACGCAAAAAAGAAATGCCCTGTTGATACTGGTAGATTGAGAAACAGTATTACTTATGCAATCGCTGGTTATGCGACCCATGTACAGAGTTATCGCCGTGGCAATGTTGCCGGTGGTACTTCACAGAAGCACACAAGATATGAATATGGTGGCGGTGCTATGGAGGGCGAAAAGGATTCTGCTGTTTTCATCGGTTCCAATGTTGAATATGCACCTTTTGTTGAATTGGGTGCTAATGGCAGACCCCCTGTCCATTTCCTACAGGATGCGGCATCTGGACATGGCGACGAATACAAGCGCCTGATGGAAGATAGTATGAAAAACGCCTAAACCGAGGGGCATTGACAAACGCAAAATATTTTGTATAATATTCATGTATAAACAACCGCATATACATACAATCGTTGCCGACGAACTGGCACCAAAGGAAAGGAAGA
>JAZOAV010000189.1:0-13916 GCA_045595645.1 Faecousia sp. | reverse complement strand
CTGGAAGCCAAGGAGTTGCTGCTTGCTGTTGTCTTCCTAAGACCGCTTGGCCTCCGACTTGGCAGAACAGCATGCACAGCACCAGGATCAGAGAGATTGCTCTTTTCATGGAAATGCCCCTTTCTTTTCATCAAAAATTGTTAGTGTTCCACCTTTTTACACGCTTGCTTCGGCTGCAAAAAACTCCCGCAGCACGCATCAATCATGTACGAAGGGAAAGAACAAACCAAGTATATCTTAATGCCTTCTTCACATTTTGTCAAGTGCATTTTTCTAAAAAGGGAAAAATATGGAAGGCGCAAAACATACAAAATAAACAATAACAAGGCTCTTTCTCCTCTTTCCGCTTACGAAAAACACGCATCTCTCCCGAAGGAGAAATGCGTGTTTAGCACAATTAATCTCGTCTCAGTGCCTCGATGGGGCTGAGCTTGGAGGCCTTAACAGCAGGCAACAGGCCGAAGATCAGACCAATGACCACCGAGAAGACCACTGCCGCCAAAATGGCAGGCAGACTGACCGCCGTGGGGGTCTTTGCCATTCTGGAAATCAGCTCCGAAAGGCCCAGACCACCGCCCACACCCAGTATACCGCCGATGCCTGTAAGCACAGCGGCTTCCGTCAGGAACTGAGTCAGAATTCTGCGACGCTTGGCACCAACAGCCTTGCGCAGGCCGATTTCTGCCGTGCGCTCCGTCACATTGACAAGCATGATGTTCATAACACCTACGCCGCCCACCAGCAGAGAAATGCCTGCAATCCAAACAAGCTGCTGATTGGTGGCATTGCTCATTTTCTGAAGCTGCTCTGCCCGCTCCAACAGGTCGTTGCTGCGATAAGACATTCCCTTCTGCTGCACTGCTTCCATAACGAAATTGGCTGTGCAGTAATCTGCCGCCGCCTTGCCTGCCACGGTCATTTCATCCGTGGAGGTTGCGGAAACCATTAAATTCATGGGCTCGTCAAAGAGGTAGACCACAGGCCAAACCGTATTGGTCAGATAAATCGTACCGTTATCTGCCACTGCATAGAGATCATAGTCCTCCCGAGAGTTGATGACAGGCTCGAAATCGCTGCTCACCTCAGCCACGCCAATGACCGTAAAGGGCTCGCCCTGAATTTCCACCGTCTTTCCCACAGGATTCTGAGAACCGAACATGGTACGCACAGCGATATCATCCAAGATCGCATTCTTAACAGGCTCGACAAAATCCCGCTTCGTAAAACCGCGGCCCATGCGGATTTGCAGCCCATTCACAGTAAAATAGTGCTCGTCTACGCCCACCAACTTCCCGTTGAAGGCAGTATTGCCGAAATAGACCCTATCGGCATAGCTCCGTTCCCGATAGAAGGTCGCATTCTTGATGCTCTCCAAAGAGCAGATGGCTACTCTGTCCTGCTCACTCGGTACGGAAACGCCCGCAGGCACGGGAGAATACATCATTTCATAAGGCATATCATCCTGATACAGCCGCACCGTTACCAACTGCTTACCGTCACCGAAGAAATTATCCTTAATTTGCTCCGCCGTTCCCTTGATGGTAGAAACGATGGTGATAATGGAGGCAATGCCGATGATAATGCCCAGCATAGTCAGAAAGGAGCGCAGCTTATGGGAAAAAAGGCTTTGAAATGCCTGAGAAATACTGGAAAACATACTGCCGCCTCCTTTCAATCAAACTCGCCGTAAAAGTCGGGACTTTCCTGCTCAAAGGTTTCTGCACCGTCCACCACATCCTTGCCATAGGGGAAGGCAATCCAATCCTCCTCACTCAGGCCGCTGAGAATAGCGGTGTAGCCCCAAAGCACAGCACCGGTTTCCACATAGGTCTTTTCCAAAAGACCGTTTTCGCCCCGTTTGAAAATATAGGAGCGTCCGTTATCGTCCCGTACATAGGCACTTTCCAAGTAAATGGCGGTGCTTTCTTCCTGCTTTTCGCCAAACTGCACGGAGACCCATTCGCCCTCCTGCAGCATCGCCTCGGCCTCGACCACCAGAGTCGCCTCATAAAGGGAAACATCCGGATTACCGTTACCGTAATAGTACCCGCCATCGGTGGGCTGCTGAGAAACGAATGCCAACACGCCGGTGGCTTCCGTGCCACCCATCCAGCTTGTGATGGTGGCCATAGAACCGATTGCGTAGTTCTCCCGTTCATATTCGCCCAAGGTGATGGTAACATAGAAGGTGCCACCCTCGGAAATCTGAACCATGGGTTCCCCTGCAGACAGTGCGGTTTCCGCATCGATAAGCTGGGTCACGGTACCGCTAATGGTCGCCTTGACCACACCGCTGTCTGCTTCCTTGCGCATCTTCTCATAGCTCAGCTCTGCCATCCGCAGGCGCAGGTTGATATCTCGAATTTCCAGTTCCTTCTCCTTCCGCATGGCGGCAATCTCCGCAGCGGTATAACCGGAGCTGGTGTCGACCCATTCCGTCGTGGGAACGGTGCTTGGCTCCTCCTGCTCCACATGGTCAATGACCGTCGGCATAAAGAAGCTGTATTTGAACTGCGGTGCTTCGCCGGCAGCAGTCAGCAGTGTGGCACTCATGCCCCAAATAGAGCGAAGCCGTCCTGCCAAAGCATTGCTCTCTCGAATTTCAAAGGCAATCCAAACCTCCGAGCCGGTATCACCGAGCAAATTGAGCAGGAAATCCGCATTAAAGGACAAGCCCTCGCTCCAGAGATAGCGATAGGGATCATCCCGCGTACCTGCGCCGCAAATCAGATAGGGCAGATCGCTGATTCCCTCCAAGGGTCTCGTGGTAGGAGCCGTGGTAGGACGGGTAACGGGGGGCGGCGTATAGGGCTTCATCTTCTTGATGTGCTCCAGCTCCGCCTTGGCATTCGCCAAATCCATCTGCGCCTGCTCCACCGCAAGCTTCTGACGGGAGAGGTGAATATCACTGAGGGTAGTATCGTAACGGAACAGAGGATCTCCCTTCTGCACCTTCTGCCCCTCCTTAACATAGACCTCCGTCACCATCTGCGTGTCAGACAGATAAACCGGCTGCAGGTTGTTGGTGGATACCAAGCCATCATAGGCAATATTATCATCCCAATACCCCAGCGTAAAGTCCGAAACAGGGGTGACAGGAACCGGATTTCCCTGCCCTGCCAGGAACCACATCAGGCCGATGATAATGGCCGCCACCAACAAAAGACAAATCATCGAAATCAGAACTGTCTTTACGGCTTTAGACATTCTCCTCACCCACCTTTCCTTCCGCGGTCTGTTCAGCGTTCTCTCTTTCCATCCAGTGTTCCAACCCCGGAACGCCGCCGGTAAGGATACCGTCACGGATGTGGCAAACACGCTTTGCTCGCTCCGCCACCTCTCGTTCATGGGTGATCATCACAATGGTAACACCCTCGGCATTCAACTCGTCAAAAATATCCATAATCTGACTGCCGGAGGCTGTATCCAAAGCACCGGTAGGCTCGTCCGCCAGCAACAGCTTGGGTTTGGCAATCATGGCACGGGCGATGGCCACACGCTGGCACTGACCACCGGAGAGCTGGTTGGGCTTAAAACGCATACGGTCTGTCAGGCCCACCTTTTCCAGTGCTTCCGCCGCGCGGGCACGCCGTTCCCGTTTGGAAACACCCGCATAGAGCAGTGGCAGTGCCACATTATCCAACGCCGTCAGCTTGGACAACAGATAGAAGCTCTGAAACACAAAGCCTAATGTACGATTCCGCAGACCTGCCAAGGCATCCTGCTTCATTTCCTTCAGATTTTCGCCATCCAGGAGATATTCGCCGGAGGTCGGCACATCCAGACAGCCAATCACATTCATCAATGTGGTCTTACCGGAACCGGAGGGACCCATAATGGCCACATAATCCCCCTGCTCCACCTGCAAGCAGACATTCTTCAGGACAGGAACCGGTTCCTTACCCTGACGATATTCCTTGCAGATATCCCGCATATCAAGTAGCATCTGTATCTCCTCCCACTTCAGGAAGCATTTCCTCTCCAACAGCGCCAGAGTCCTCTCCGCCCACGGAATCCGTGTCCAGCGGTATCTCGATTTCTTCCTCATTCTCGGAAGGCATCTGATCTACGGGGCGTTCCGTACGAATCACAGGTGCACCTGCCTGGGGGTTGTCCCCGGGGAAGGCTATGCTGTCCGTGAGATACAGACCGCTGATCACCTCATAGGCATTCAAGCCCTCATCCAGTGTGCCCAGCTCCAGATAACGCTTCTCGATGCGGTTGTCGAAATTTGCCGCCCAAACATAGAAGCCGGTTTCGCTCGTTCCGCAGATATAGGACGCATCCAAATAGAAACCGTCACTCATCATAGCCTGACCATAATCCGGCTCAATAAACACATGCTGTCCCAACAACATTCCGTCGCTGGTCAGGGGCTCTACATAGAAAGGATAACTGCTGGAGGAAGTCATCTCATCCACATAGCCATAATAATTGTCATCGCCGGAAGGCTGCGCCTCCATCACGCTGATCACGCCTGTCCAGAACTTGGTGGCATCCACACGGGAGCGAATGATCACATTCTGTCCCACATAGAATTCGTCCCGATTCAGCTCATTGACCATGCCCTTGACACGGAAGGCATCATTGCGAACAAGGGTGATAAAGGGCAGAGGCTGACCGGTAAAGTTGTCGTAGCCGCCGTTCTTGTTCAGTGCCTTAATTTCGCCGCTGATGGGAGAACGAACCTCGCCCGTCTCCGTGTTGTTCTGCAAATTCTGCACATCCCGCTTCTTGATGGAAACATTATACTGTGCTTCCTTCACATCAGTCTGCAAGCTCTGGATTTGGAGGGTGTAAGCCAAACGGTCCTTCTCAGCAGCCTTCTTCTTTTCATCCTCCAACTGCTTGATTTGGTTGGTCATATCGGTGATGCTGTTATTCAGCTGCTCGATTTCCAGCAGCATGCGGTCAATATCCAACTCCACATTTCCCATGTCGTAGACGAAAAGCACAGCACCTTCCTCTACATACTGCCCCTCTTCTACACGAAGCTGGGCAATTTCCCGAGAGCTATCCCGTTCAATGTGGACTTCCTCCTGTGCCATAACCACACCGGCACAGCTATTGTAGGCACCGGCAGTACCGTAACCCATCAAGTCCGACACGGTCTGCACATAGACAGCGGGCAAATCCTCCCCGCCGCAGCCCGCCAACAGGCCCATGGGCAGCAGCAACACCAAAATCCATGCTAAAATCTGTTTTTTCATAGATATTCCTCCTTTGTCGAATTATAGAACCGCAGCGATGGCAGCGTCCAAGTCGCCAAGCTCTGCGCTTTCGATCTGTCCCGCATCACAGGCCGCCGCCAGCTTGGGGTCAATCGGCAGACGAGCCAGCACGGGCAGATGATATTCCATTGCGATTTCGTCAATATGGCTTGTGCCGAAAACAGGATGACAGCCGCCGCAATCGGGACAGCGGAAATAACTGTAGTTCTCCACCAAGCCCAAGACCGGCACATGCATCATGTGCGCCATCTTGACCGCCTTAGCAACGATCATGGATACCAGCTCCTGGGGTGTTGTCACCACGATAATGCCGTCAATGGGCAAGGACTGGAACACGGTCAGGGGCACATCTCCCGTTCCGGGAGGCATATCCACAAAGAGATAATCCACATCCTCCCAAATCACATCCGTCCAGAACTGCTTCACCGCTCCTGCAATGATGGGGCCGCGCCACAGCACAGGGTCGCGCTCATTATCCAAAAGCAGATTGATGGACATGATCTGCATTCCCTTTTCCGTCACGGCGGGATAAATGCCGTCCTCATCGGCGGCAGCACATTCATTTACGCCAAAAGCCTTGGGAATAGACGGGCCGGTAATATCCGCATCTAAAATGCCCACTCGCTTTCCGCAACGGGCAACCGCCGTTGCCAAAAGGGAGGTCACGGTGCTTTTGCCTACGCCACCCTTGCCGGACACGACGGCAATGACCTTTTTCACGCTTGATTTTTTATGTAACTGGGCAAGCAGATTTTCCTGCTTCCGTTCTCCGCAGCTCTCGCCGCAAGTGGCGCAGTTGCCGCTGCAAGTCTCACTCATAAATTTGGGTACTCCTTCACCTATATTTTATCGATTCTATTATAGTGATAAGTACCCACGCTGTCAAGCAAAAAGGCGATTTCTTTTTCCTTTGGAAAAAATTTTCAGCGGCAGCCGTTTCCGACTGCCGCTTGTCTTATTTTCTCATGCACTCCTGTACCGCCGCAGGCACGAAGCTGGATACATCCTGTCCGTAGGAATACAACTCCTTCACCATGGACGAGGACAGTGCCACATTATTGGCACGAAAATAGACATATTCCAGGCAAGGATCAATGAGCTTATTGATTTCCGCAATATTTTCCTCATAGAAGTAGTCCATATTATTTCGCAGACCCCGCACCATATAGCCGATGCCATGCTCCTTGGTATAGGCAGCAATCAGACCGTCATAAAAGCGCACCTCACAGTTCTCAAGACCGCACTCGGCAAAGGTCTGCTCAATGGCTGCCTTCATTTCCTCTGCGCCGTAGCTGCGTTTTTTCTGTCCGTTGATGGCAATGACCACGATCACCCGATCAAAAAGGGCAGACGCTTTTTTCACCATATCCAAATGTCCGTTGGTAAAGGGGTCAAAGGACCCGGGATAAATCGCCGTTTTTTCCATCCTTTTTCCTTTCTTTATTCCAGCTGTGCAGCAGCTTCTTCCCATTGCAGCATCAGTTCGTCCAACACTGCTTCCTGTGCCTGTCGCTGCTCCGTCAGGCGCATATATTCCTGATAGTCAGTGGACGCAGCCTCCAATGCCGCATCCAGCTCTTTGAGTTTTTCTTCCTGTGCAGCAATTTCCCGTTCCAGACGGCGCACCGTCTTTTCCAGCTCTTTACTGCCCACAGGCTTAGCCTGTTTTTCCTTTTTCTTCTCGGGACTTGCCACAGGCATGGCCTCGTGCTCCTTGACAGAGCGATATTTGGCGTAGCCGTAGGGAAAATCCCGAATTTTTCCATTTTCCAGCTCCCACACCCGTGTGGCAAATTTATCCACAAAATAACGGTCGTGAGACACAAATAGCAAAGTACCCTCGTAGTCCTCGATGGCACATTCCACCCACTCTCTGGAAGCCACATCCAAATGGTTGGTGGGTTCGTCCAGAATCAGCAGATTGATTTTCTCGTCCATGAGCATGCAAAGGCGCAGGCGGGACTGCTCCCCGCCGGAGAGCGTACTTACCGTCTTGAACACATCTTCGCCCGAAAAGAGGAAGGCACCCAAGCGGTCACGGGCCGATTGAGGGGTACACTTTTTTTCATAGAGCATGGTATCATAGAGGGTACGCTCCGGATGTTCAAAGTGCATTACCTGGGGCAAATAAGCGGATTTCACAGAAGGGCCGAATTTGATTTTTCCCTCGCAGGGAAGCTCCCCCAAAAGGGCACGGATAAAGGTGGTCTTTCCCGTTCCGTTATCTCCCAGCAGGGCAATGCGTTCCCCTCCCTGCACCTTTAGTTCCACATCGGAAAAGAGTAGCCGCTCTCCAAAGGACTTCGACATATTTTTCACAGACAAGACCTCGTCGCCGTGGAATTCCTTCTCTCCGAAGCGGGCACGCATGGTTTTTTCCTTGGTAGGACGCTCCGTCTTCTTCATTCTGTCCATACGATGCTGAATCGACATGGCGCGGCGGTACAGCACCCGATTGTTAATGCCCCAGCCCTTCATGCGCTCCACGGTATAGCCAAGCTGTTGCAGCTTCGCCTGCTCCTGCTCATATTGCTTGAGCTGGCGGTTGAAGCGTTCTTGCTTTTCCTCCAAGTAAAAGCTGTAGTTGCCGCTGTAAAACTCTGCCTTTCCCGCAGAAATCTCGATGATGCGCTTTACCACACGGTCTAAGAAAAAACGGTCATGAGAGATGGTCAGCACCGTCCCCTTAAACTTTTTGATATACTCCTCCAACCATTCTACGCTGCGCAAATCCAAATGGTTCGTGGGCTCGTCCAACAGAAGAATATCCGTCTTTTCCAACAGGAGACGACCCAAATTGACACGGGTTTTTTCGCCACCCGAGAGCTTGTCAAAGAGCTGCTTCCGCATGGCGGCAGGAATGCCCAGACCATTACAAATCTTATCTACCTCCGTGTCCTGTTCATAGCCGCCGCCTACGGTATAAGCATTACTCACACGGTCGTATTCATCCAGCAGGCTCTTGGGCGCGGAGGCGGTCAGCTTGGCCGCTAACTCCTCCATTTTCACGCGCAGAGCCTCCAGCTTGACAAAGGCAGTGCGCAGCACATCCTCCACCCGATAGCCCTGTGGATAGCGGGGAATCTGTGAAATGAGGCCCAGCTTTTTCCCCGAGGCAATCATAATCTCACCCTCGTCAGGGAACAGCTCCCCCGTCAGCAGACGAAACAGCGTGGTCTTGCCACAGCCGTTGCGCCCCATAATGCCCACGCACTCTCCCTCGTGGATGTCAAAGCTCAGCCCATCCAACAGGGTCTCCCCTACTTCAAAGGATTTTACCAGATTTTTTACTGAAATATCAATCATGTTTTTCTCCGTACCGCCGCAAAAATTCGTCACGGCCCATCAGCAAATTCAAAGCATCCAGCAAACCATTGCTGCTTAAATGCTCCGGAAATCCCAATTCTTCCAACAATTTCTTTCGTTTCTCGCTACTATTGGGGCCGTTCAGCCCCGCAAAATACAAGTCAGCCTTGGAAATAGGCTCCCCTGCCTGTTGTACTTCTTCTGCTCCTGCTTTTCGCAGAGCCTCCAAAATGACCTCACGGGTCATTCCTTCCACGCCCAGTTTCCCTTCCTTGGAGGCGGCAGTCTTGCGCCGCTCCTTTCCATAGATGTCAGGAATGTAGGCATGGAGCACCTGTTCCTTGGGCAATACTCCTTTTAAATAATTGCGTATGACAAAGCCCGCACCATCAGAGTCCGTAAATATAATCACACCACGCTCCGCCGCAATGCGACGCAAAAGCTCCATGCGCTTTTTGTCCTTAAAAATGCCAAAGCCGTTGGTCTCAAAAATCGGCGCATCCACGATTTGGGAAAGGGTATTTTTATCGTAGCGACCCTCTACCACAATGGCCTGTTTAATCATGCCGCGCCTCCTCTGCCAACTGCAACAGCAGCAATTCCAGCAAACGCTCCTCCGAGTCATAGGAGCTTTTTAGCTGGTAATCCGTGTCCCGACACAAAAGCACCGCTTTTTTGCAGAATTCCGTAGAAAAGCGGCGGGCTTGGGTCATCGTCAGACCGGCGGGATAGGGAGCCAGGCCACAGACCCGCATCAGTTCATCCGCATTTTGCAGCAGCTTGGCGGCATAGAGCCTGCGCATTTGCGAGCCGATAGCACCCACCATGGCAATGCCCTCCGCACGCAGCTTGAACATCACATGTAACCGCTCCAAGGCGCGGTCAAAATTTCGGGAAGCCAAGGCATCGGTAATTTCAAACACCGCCGCATCTAATGTAGGCTCCACCACAGCATTGATGTCCTCACGAACAATCGTCGCTGCACCGGAGTAGGCACAAATTTTTTCAATCTCCGTGTGCAGGCGTGTCATAGAGCGACCGCATTGCAGCAGCAGATAGTTACACAGGTCCGGTGCAATGTCCTTCCCTGCCGAGCGGAAATGCCGCACGATCCAGGCACGCAACTCGCTCTCGCTCTGATATTGAAACTCCGCCAAAATCGCGTTTTTCTCAATGGCCTCCCATAGCTTTTTCTTCCGCTTATCCGGCTTAAACTCCATGTAGCGAAGCACAAGGCAGCAATAATCAGGAACATCATTCAGCAGAGATACGAGTGTCTCCGTATCTCCGACAGTGAATAAATCCACCTCATCCACCAACACCAGAGAACGGTCTGCCATCATGGGCAGAGCCTCCATACTGTCCGACAGCAGTTCTACAGAGAAATTCTCCCCGTTCAGACGGTGGTAGTTAAAATCTGCCGTCAAATCCTCCAGCAAAAGCTTCTTCAGGCTGTTATAATAATGCCGGCAAAGATAATCCTCCTCGCCGTAAATCACATAGAAGTGCCCGGGCGTTTTATTCTTAATGTCCTGTATCAACTGCTGCGCACCGGCAGAATTGCCGCTTTGCTTCTTTGCCATAGTTCTACCTCTTAACTGTAATGCTTCCGTTATAATCCGTGCGGTAAACCACCGCACCCACGGCGGCAATCCGCTCTAATGTTTCGGGTGCGGGATGACCGTAGCTGTTTTTCCCCACGGAAATCAGCACCGTCTCCGGCTTCAGCTCCTGCAACAGCCGCACTCCCGTGGAGCTCTTGGAGCCGTGGTGTCCCGCCACTAAAATCTCCAAATCCGGCAAAGCACGGCTATCCAACAGAGCTTCCTCCACCGCAATAGACATGTCGCCGGTTATCAGTATATCACATTCTTCCACAGACAGCAAGACCGATAATCCGTCATTCTCCGTAGAATTCCTTCGCGGCGCGTATAATTCCATGCGCCCTTCCGAAAAACGCAAGGCCGTATCTACTTCCACATCATAAATGGGAATCCCATGTCTCCATGCTGCCGCCATGATTTCCTGCTTGCACGCTTCCTCTGTTTCGATCTGCGGCAGAAACAAACCGTGAATACGCATCCGTTCCATCAGCTGTAAAACGCCATTTGTATGGTCATTGTCATAGTGCGTAAGAATCAGGGCATCTATGGAAGCACGGTTTCGGCACAAAAGCTGCCTTGCCGCCTGCTCCCCTGCCAATGCGCCATCCGAGCCGCCGCAATCCACCACAGCGGTCAAATTGCCGCTTTGCACCACGATGCACTGTCCTTGTCCCACATCCAGCATCGTCATTTGGAAGGAAGGACGAAACACCGTTTGACACACAAACACCAGTGCCAAGCTCCCGACCATAGCCGCCAGCACAAATCGCCTTCGTATCCGTTTCCAAAAGAATAGCGGCAGCAGCGTGTAGACGAGAATCAACCAGCCTACGGCGAAGGGACTCTCTGTATACAGACAACAGAAGGAAAACTCCGCCACCCATGTCACCAAATCACAGACCCATCGAATCCCCCAAGCCAGCACCCAAGCCACTGCCTGCCCCAAAGGGAGCAGGAAAAAGCTCAAAATGATCGCCAAATACCCAAAAGTGAAGGTATAGCTGAGAACAGGCATGGTAAGAAGATTCGCAAACAGCGAACTGAGACTGATGGTACCGAAATAGTATGCGGTCAAGGGTGCCGTCAACAGGCCTGCACCCAAGGTGGTAGATAAGGACAACAAACACGCACTCAAAAGCCTCGAGAGCCACGGATGATCATGCTTCCACTCTTTCCGCTTTGATAATCGGTCAAGCCACGCAACCATCCGCTGTGTCAAAAGGAGAATCCCCGCCACCGCCGCAAAGGAGAGCTGCAAGCTCACGGAAGCAATGGAGTAAGGATTCCAAACAAGCAACACTAACAGCGCGAAGCTGAGAGAGGTCGGTCCATCACTTTCTTTGTGGAAGAGCGGAGCTAACAGCAGAACCGTGTTCATAACGACCGCTCTTGTAACCGAAGGCACAAAGCCCAGCATCGCCGCAAAGAACCACAAAGAAACAATACAGACCCCTGCCGCTAAGCGCCGCCGCTGTAAACAGACCGCCATAACCAAGGCGCAAATCAGAGATACATGCATTCCCGAAACGGCTACGATGTGGGAAATGCCCGTCAGCGACATGGCATTGCGCAGGCTGTAATCCAAACCATCCGTATCTCCCGACAGCAACGCCCGTGCAAAAGGCTCCGCATCTGTCGGGAAAATCCTTGCAATCTGTTCCTGCATCTTTGCATAAGCCAAGGCGGGATAGTCCGTCCATTTGCGGCTGTGTCCCGTGAGGCTCACTTCCCCCTTCTGGAACGCCAAAAAGGAGATATCCTTCGCCACATAGTAGAGATTTTCCCCTTGGCTCACATTGGAAAGACGCACAGGCACCGCCAACTCATCTCCCAATTTCAGGGTCATACTTTCCTCATCTAAATAGAGCAGCAAGCGCACGCTGCCGCTCTCACACAGCACCCGACAACCGTACTGCGTTCTTTGGGGTGCTTCCAGCAAGCGTGCGTGGAGGATTCCGCTGTCTGCCGTACCCTCCAGCGGCTTGATATGATTCTTCTCATAGAACCAGCACCACAGCAAACCAATACTCAAGCCAAAAGCGGCAATGCGCATCCGCTTAGCGATGTCCATGCGGAAACAGCATAAAACAATCGCACTGATTGCTGCCACACAAATCAATAACACCCAAACCGCTTCAGAGAATGCGTTTTTACTCGGAAAAATCACATATGAAATTGTTGCTACTGCAAAAGAGAAAGAAAAAATCGCCAATTTCCGCATGGATTCACCTCCAATCCAAATATGTCAAAAGGCGGGGTTCGCCCGCCTTTTGCAAAACTCAGTTAAATGTCCCCAATTCTTTGCCGCCCAGCACATGGAAATGCAAATGCTCCACGGTCTGGCCCGCATCCTTGCCGCAGTTGGTGACCACCCGATAGCCATCGGAGAAGCCCAGCACGGATGTCAGGTTGGCAATGACAGAGAAGATGTGACCTACCACAGTCTCGTTGCCCTTGTCAATGCGGTTAGCCGCTTTGATATGCTCCTTGGGCACAACCAAAAAGTGCTGGGGTGCCATAGGTGCAATGTCATAGAACGCAAGGCAAAGCTCGTCCTCATAGAGCTTCTTGGAGGGGATTTCTCCCCCAATGATTTTACAGAAAATGCAGTTTTCCATGGTTATTCTCCTTTATGCGTGGGTTTCCACGAAATTATCCACAATCGCCAGTGCATCGTCTAGCTTGCTCAGGTCCTTGCCACCGCCCATAGCAGAATCGGGCTTGCCGCCGCCGCTGCCGCCGCAAACAGCACTGACTTCCTTAATAAGCATACCCGCCTTGATGCCCGCTGCAATGGCTTCCTTGCCGCAAACTGCCAACAGAGTAATCTTCTCGTCCTGGGTAGTAGCCAAAACCGCAACTGCCTTGGGCTCCTTGTCACGGATGAAGTCGCCCATCTTCCGCAGGTCGCCAGCGTTGATATCGTTGCGCAGAAGGGTCAGCACCTTCAGGCCCTTCACCTCGCGCCCCGCAAAGAGGCAACGCTCGATCTCGCCTGCAAAGAGCTTATCCTTCATCTTGTCAACATTCTGCTTCAGCTCCTTCATCTCAGCCATCAGGCTGCGGGAGCGCAGAATCAAATCCTTGGGGGTCGTCTTCAATTCCTCGGCAACCTCAATGATCTGCCGATTCACATTCTCCATCAGATTCAGAACGGTCTTTCCCGTATAGGCCTCAATGCGGCGCACACCGGAAGCAACGGAAGCCTCAGAGAGAATGCGGAAGGGGCCGACCTTGGCAGTATTATCCAAGTGGGTACCGCCGCAGAATTCCAGAGAGGACTCGCCCATCTTCACCACTCGGACGGTATCACCGTACTTTTCCCCAAACAGAGCGGTCGCTCCCAGCTTCTTGGCTTCTTCCACAGGCAGAATCAGGGTTTCCACCTTGTCGCCTTCCAAAATCATATCCATCACATCACTGCTGACTTGCAAGAGCTCCTCAGGGGTAACAGCAGAAAAGTGCGTAAAGTCAAAACGCAGATGGTCGGGCTCCACCAAGGAACCTGCCTGATGGCAGTGCTCACCCAACACACGGGTCAGAGCCGCCTGCAACAAATGGGTTGCCGTATGGGCACGGCCAATGGCCTTGCGGCGTTCCTTGTCATAGGTGGCGGTACAGGTATCGCCCACCTTCAGGGAACCGGAAACGACCTTACCGTAGTGCATATACTTGCCGCCCTTGTTCTTCTGTACATCGTGCACCTCAAAACGGCCCTCTGCCGTCTCGATGATACCGTGGTCAGCCACCTGACCGCCCATTTCGGCGTACAGGG
>JAZOAV010000188.1:0-5708 GCA_045595645.1 Faecousia sp. | reverse complement strand
CGTCAAGCCTGTAGCGGTGCAGGTGGGAGCAACAGCGGCATCGATAACGGGTGTATGACCTGTTGCGGAAACGGCTTCCGTGTAGCTGTAACCGCAATCGCAGGTGTAGCGGCGCAGTCCGGTAGTTTCACAGGCGGGAGCCGTGACGAGCTGCTCGCTGTAGTCGTGGGACAATGCTGTGTAAGCTGCGTAGAAGGTCACATCGGTGGTGATGGCACTGAGATTGGCAGTCTTTCCCTCGGCATCCACCCAGCCTGCAAAGCTGTAGTGGCTGGCTGTGTCGTAGGCTTTGGTCGGGGTAGCTCCGCAGTAGGCGACAGAGCTTCCCACTGCTACCCGCTGTTCCTCCAATACCGTTCCATCCTCGTTGCAGAATGTCACGGTTTTTCCGGTGGGAGCTACGGTTCCCTCGGGTCCCACATAGATATAGTCGATGGTGAGCGTGCCGGAGCCCTTGCTCTCTGATTTGATGCCACGGAAGCGGAAGCCAATGGTGCTGATGCAATCGGCAGTGGTGAATTCTTCGTTCACGGGGATGTTTATGGTCATATATTCTCCATTTTTGAATTCGTAGGGGAGGATAATGTCGTAGGTTCCTCTGCCGCAGACCCCATCAATGGTGCGGTCATAGACCAGAACGATGTCTGTGGGAACGGCTTCGTCTGCGACAACGCAGCCGTCTAATTTAAAACGCACCTGCACATGATCAGTGGCAGAGGGCTCGTAGCCCAAGCCGTGGAAGGGCTTGTTTGCTCGTTCCACAAATACCCCGGGAACACCGGTTGTGGCAATCCACGGGCCGAAATTGGCGTTGTTGGTGCCGGCGGCATGATCTTCTGCAACGGCGACCTTGATAACGCCTTCCTGGTTGTCGATGACACGCTCATTGTAAACCTGAACCTCCGTGTTCGTCTCGGAGGTGGCCCAGAAGGGATTGTCCTGACGGTCGAAGTTGATGCCATTGTAGTGTTCGTGGCTGTAGCGTTGGCGGTCTTCTGCGGTGTCCGTGTAGTCGAAGAACAGGTAGTTCAAGTCCTCGTCCTTGGGCGCATCAGCCTTGGGGCCGATGTAAATATAGTCGATGGTGATGGAGCTGGGCTGCGCCGGATCAATGGGCACTAAATTCATGAAAGCAGGACGGAGTCCTGTAATGGAGGTGCAACTGTTAAGGGTCTGCGTAGGCACATTACTGCCTGTAATCGTGGGGAGATCTTCTTCCGTGAACAGCTCCAAGGTCATGGTTACATACTTCCCGTCGGAAACATAGTCCGTTCCAAGGAAGCCGTCCCGATCGTGGGTGTAAATGTTTTCCGTTCCGTTGTTGTAATAATAGAACATACGGAAATAGGGCTCCAATTCTGCGGAAGCCTTCAGATTATTCATCTTAAAGCGAAGCTGAATGATCTCTGCGTCCTTGGCATTATAATTCAGAGGGGTGTTTCCTTCGGCATAGGGACGGATGGAAAGGTTTCTGCGCACGGTATCATTGGTCTTGGAATAGATTTGCAAAGTGCCCGCCTTCGTATCCACATAGCCCGTTGTGGGATCGTTGACTTTGTTGGTGCCGTGATACTCGATGAATGCCCAGCGGGAAGCACCGTCGAAGTTGATTTCGTTGTACTGCGGTTGATTCTTGTAGCGCAAACGAGCCTCTGCATCGTCGTTGAAGTCAAAGAACAGGGACTTGGAATCGGGATCGTTGGCAGGGTTCTTCACATGGACGGTGAAGCTGCCCAGCTCTAAAACAGTGCCGGAGGCATTCTTGTATTGGATGGAAACGGGATAGTCGCCCGGGGTTTTGGCATCGTAGCCCTTGGGGAATTCCAGCCAATAGGTGCCCGCTTTTTGTCCCTGCCAGCCATCGTAGAAAATCTCGCCGGTGCCGTCAGAATTCTCAAAGCGATAGGTGACTCTCAGATCTGCGCTGAGCAGGCCGATCAAGTCATTTTTTGGGGTGCCCACATTGGCGTAATAGTCCTTGTGACCCGTCCAGGAAAGGAGCATGGTGTCTGCGGTGTCATGATAGGCGTAGATTCTGTGCTTGAAATAGTGCAAATTGGAGGTGACTGTGGATTTTGCCAGCTTGCCCGAACCCCAACCGGTGGAGTTGTTGCCGTCGCGGTAGACGGGATAATACATGCCGCTGGTGTAGCCGTAGCGGTAAATCAGGAAGTAGCCGCCGGAAAGCAAGTCGATCAGCAGAGGCTTGGTGGCGGTTTCCATCATGTTGGTAAAGGCTGTCCATGAACCAAACATACCCGTTGCGGCATAGGTGTCACCGTTGGCCACTGCCAAATAACGCCCCTTGGTGGGTGTGCCCCAGTAGCCGCCCGTTCCCTTGTAGACGGGAACCGTACCGGAATAGGTGGTGCCGCTGGTCGCCTGTACATCTAAACTGCCGGAGGTGGTGTAGCTGATGAGCCAGTTGACCCCTCTGCGCTGAGAGTCTGCGAAGTAATACTCGTCGTTGTCTGCGTGGAAGGCAGGAACCGCACTGCCCGCCGTTCCTGTCACTGCATCATAGAACAAGGGTTGATCCAGCTTATCGTCTACAATGGCATAGGTGTTCTCGGCAGAGGTCAAAGTGGTGACACGGGTATAGCGGTAATAGGCTTCGGGGTCGGCTACAGGATCGGAGGCATAGGCAGTTTCTTCCTCCAATTCATAGGTACGGGCGGACCAGTTGATAAAGTCCACCGTATCGAAAACCTTGTTGTAGAAAATCCCTGCATCGGCGGCGTAGCCTACGGTTTTTTCGCCTGCATAGTACATGGTGCCGGCATAGGGTTTCCACGCGGCGTTGTTGTTATAGATATCTTTGCGGTTGCGAATGGCAGATTCTGCCTGATTGATAAAGGAGATGGTGGGGGCGACGGTTTTGACGAAGGTGGTATGGTTGTCAAACGCATGGTGGGGGATCTGCATCAGGTCGCATTTCAAATCTGTGGCCGGGTACATGCTCATAAGGACGGCATCGGCCTTTTCAATGTCGCCGGTCAGAAGCATGGTCTTACCGTCAAAGGTCATGCGCAGAACGGTAGAGGTGTTGTTTTCCTCTGTGTAGCTGCCCAAGCAGGCGGCATCGTTCAGAATTAGCTTGTTGCTGCTGTTGGGCTTATAGCGATCTTCCACAGTGTAGAGTACATCGAATTGCACGCCTGCAATGTTAAAGATCTCTCCGGTGTGTTGCTTGTAGTATTTCGCATTGGGGAACAGTCTCGCCACACGGCGGATGTACTTCTGAGAAGCACCCTCAATGTCGAAGTTGTACATGATGTTCAGCAATTCAAATTCCGTGTTGTATTTGTGGAGGAAGCGGGGGAAACCGGCACAGTGGTCAAAGTGCAGGTGGCTGATAAACCAGGTGTTGATGATAATTTTTTCGTGTTCAGGCTGTCCGGTAATGCTGCGCATAAAGGCATAGAGCTGTTCACAGGCGCGGTCGCTCATTTGGTAATAGGTGCCGCCGTCTACCACAAACAAGCTGTTATCCGGCATTTTTACAATAAACATAGAGCCGGAATTGCTGCGGTTTTCCGTGGCATAGGTGCTGGTGTTTTTAAAGCCGTCTGTGGAGGCGGTGAGGGAGTACATATACACCTCGGTGCGTCCGTTGCCATTATGACGGTCAGGGCTGGTATAGGTAAACTTCCGCAGCGTGTCTACATGAGTGTCTACAATGATGCGCACCTGACTGGTAGCGGGAGTCCAGTAGGTGTAAATGACATAGGTTCCGTCAGGGGACAGGAATTTGTAGTGGCGGTTGTTGGTACCGCTGGTCTTGGCGGGAACGCTCTTGGAGTAAAGAACGGTATAGCCCTTAGACTTTAGCAGATCCCGATAAGTGCTGTATTGAGAGGATGTGGTACCTGTAACGATGCGCATTTTGGATTGACTTCCGGTGTCGCCCAAGGCAGTGCCCAAACCTCCGTCATAGGTCATCCAGCCAGAGGAAGTGCCGCCGGAGTAGGCGGGGACAGAAATACTGCTGACGGAAACCGCTTTGGTGGCGGGCTTTTCTTCGGGAAGTGCTTCTTCTGCCGCCACATGAGCAGGCAGAAGGGATAGGAGCATGGAAAGGATCAGAATAAGTGCGGTAAAGGAAGTGCGTTTTTTCATAAAGAACCTCCTCTTTGCCTGTGGGGAACGACCTGTGTGTCGTTCCCTTTTGCTTGGTCTATGTTGTAGGGGTCGGGTTTCCCGACCTTTTTGGCGGGCGATTCGTGAATCGCCCCTACGGATTCCATCGATTTTTCGTCCCCTACGAGCTTTACGGAAGGAAGAACGCGTTATTTTGCAAAATATGCCTTTGCGCTGTCGGAGTAGGCAAAGAGGGCGCGGGTGAGGGGTTCGAGGGCTGTGCCGGCGGTTTTGGAGGCGTAGGTTTCGGCACTGTAGCGAAGGGTTTCGCTGAGCTGGATATCGCCTTCGTAGATTGCCACCTCCACAACGGTGCGCAGCTCGGAGGCCAGTAAGCCGTAGAAGGTGAAGCTGTAGTAGCCGCTTGCGGCGTTGTAGACCTCTGCATTCGTCAGGGTGACGGCCTTGGTTTCGCCGTTACTGCCTGCGTAGGAAACCTGCATGGACAGGCTGTCGATGTTGCCATCGTAGTTTTTGGCATTGAACACGAACTTCATGCCGACTTTAGAACCGAGGTCAAGGGTCTTACCCACCCAAGTAATGACAGGGTTTGCCAAGTCGCCCAAATAGCTGTCTGTTGTTGCGAAGGTCAGGGCGTTAGTATCGCTGAGATAGCTTCTGTGGGTTTCGGTCATGGCGGTATCCACAAGGGCATCGGTGCGATATTTCTTGAAAGTCTGTGCCTCTGCGCCGTAGCGGAGCAGGTCGGCGCACAGGTTCAGCATTTTGCTGTCGCTGCTGCTGTTCAGCATGGCGTAAGCATAGGTTGCAACACTGTAGCTGTCAGTCTTGGAGATGTACTCCGCATCGCCCTTGGCCATATGCAGAACCGCTTCTACCATATCGCCCATACGAACCGCCGTAATGCCTGTGAGCGTGAAATAGTAATAGCTTCCGTTGACAACGGGCTGTATTTGAACAGTAGAAGAACCGACTTGTGTGTTGCCCTCGTATTCGGGCAATACACATTCCAAATAGTAGCTGTCGTAAGCAGAAAGCGCTGAAGTGGGAACGGCGAAGGTGATAGAAATATCACTTGCCAAGTCCAATGTGTGGTAAATCTTGATATTCTCGTCTAAAGTGGGTTCAACAATTTCGTTTGCACCGCAAATACAAGTACCATCCGCAAATTCATGGGTTTCTGTGATGGCCTTGTCACAACGGCTGCAAGTCGCAGTATGAGTTCCGTCGCCGTTGTCGGTGTAGCTGTAGTCGTGCCCCAGACGAGCCACGGTCTCCTGTGCCACAAGGACGGCATGGCAGACAGAGCAGTGCTTGCCTTCCGTCAGACCGGAGTTGGTGCAAGTTGCGGGAACTGCCGCATCGATCACAACGGTGTGACCGGTTGCGGGAATGGTTTCGGTATAGCTGTCGCCGCAGGCGGTGCAAGTGAAGGTCTTAATGCCTTCCGCGGTGCAAGTGGGAGTGGTTGTGACCTTGCTTGTGTAGCTGTGACCGGTCGTGGGGATATCGGTTTGCGCTACGATGATAGCGTTACAGACGGAGCAGTGGGATCCTTCCGTCAAGCCTGTAGCGGTGCAGGTGGGAGCAACAGCGGCATCGATAAC
>JAZOAV010000187.1:0-15008 GCA_045595645.1 Faecousia sp. | reverse complement strand
GGGACGATGCCCACATCGTCCCGCGCAGGAACTACCATATTTGTGCTGACTTGGTTCTGCGTGCCGTCTGCCGCTTTGCGGTTCGGGACGATGTGGGCATCGTCCCCTACGGTTTATTACGACAGACGGGATAGAATTGGGAATTTTTGAATTGAATTCTGTATAAAATTGGGAAACACCGTCCATACTGTGAGTAAATCTTACATAGGACGGTGTTTTTCT
The DNA here is from genome assembly GCA_045595645.1 of Faecousia sp. Lineage (GTDB taxonomy): Bacteria > Bacillota > Clostridia > Oscillospirales > Oscillospiraceae > JAZOXB01. The sequence continues at coordinate 14,786 of JAZOAV010000187.1, read as the reverse complement.
ATGAAATTACGCATTTTTGTTTGGATACTGTTGGTTTTTGCGGCGGCGTTTGTTCTGCTCGGCGCAGAAAGTTTGTTGTTGCAGCGGGATTTGTCAGATAAGACCATCCGTTTGCATGTAGTGGCAAATTCCGACAGTCTCGAAGATCAGGCGCAGAAGCTGCGGGTGCGGGACGGTATTGTGGAGGCTGTTTCCCGCTTGACTGCCCATTGCGAAACGGCAGAGGAAGCGGAAGCGGTGCTGTCTGCCCACTTGTCCGAGATAGCACAGACGGCAGAGCGGGTACTGCGACAGGAGGGGAGCGACTATCCTGTGGAAGCTCTGCTGACAGTGGAGCAGTTCTCCACCCGAAATTACGACAGTTTTGACCTTCCTGCGGGAATGTACCCTGCACTGCGGGTGAATATCGGTGCCGCAGCAGGAAAAAACTGGTGGTGCGTGGTGTTCCCATCCCTGTGTACAGCGGCAACAGGTGATGCTATGGAGCAAGCCGCCCAAGCAGGCGGCTACAGCGACGGCGAATACCGCCTCATCACCGGCGGCGAAAAACGCTATACCCTCCGCTTCAAAGCCCTCGAATGGCTCACCGAGCTGTTCTCTTAAATAGTCCAAAACAGACGGCCCCCGCCGTCTGTTTTGCTATGTTCCGTTAATTTGCATATGGCAAGAAAGTTCGGGAAAAATCAAATCAAACTTGACAAAATTTACCTATAGTGAGATAATATAGGCACATATTTTTATTTTAGGAGGTACATATAAAAATGCGCAGACTTTTAACGATCTTGCTGACCATTGCACTTCTGGCCGGTGTGTTCCCTGCGAGCGTCCTTGCTACAGATGAACATGGTCTCGCTGAAATCAGAGGGTTTGATGTCATAATTCCTGATATTACGCCTTTTTACTGCAATGATATCGGATATAAGTATTTCACACCAGCGCAAACAAGAGAGAAAATCGGACTTAACGAGAGCGATTTTGCAACTTTGAAAAATAGGCTTACAGCTGCGATCCTAAATAATGAGACTTGCGATATCAGTTTTGCCTTGCCACATAATAGTACAGCATTTGAGAGAAACGAGGTTGTTCGCCTGATTGCTGACATGGTTTTTGCTTCTCCGGAATTTTTCTTTGTCACAACAATCACTCCTGAGTACATTATGCGGTACGATGAATTCGGAGTTCCCGTTTATGGGGATGATGGGAAAGCTTTATACGACTGTATATTCCATTTTGGCTACCGAGATAATGATTATTATAGATGCATGAGTTTGTATGACATTTTTCTCGAAAGAGCGGAGGAGATACTCCGCCCGTTTCGTGTAATCCATACACTAACCGACGTTGAGAAAGCGTTACTGTTGCATGACTATCTTATTTCTATATGCAGTCTAAAATCTTCAGGTGAAATATCGGAAGAAGCTACGCATGACTTTGCTTACCGCGCAGACGGTGTGATTATCTATCGCACGGCGACGGGAAGTGGTTACGCCCTTGCATATGCATATATGCTGGAAAGACTCGGAATTACTTGTACTCTAAACTATGAGGCCTCAAAGAAACGCGTATGGAATACAGTAGAACTTGATGGAGAAGAATATTCTGTCGACCTTGCGGCTGACGAAGGCATCTTTAATTTCTATGAAGAATTGAACGGGTCAACAAATCGTACAATAAGCCATAAAGCATTTTTGCGTTCTTTTGATGCAATAACATCAGATTCGTCTAATATTGAACTCTATGGAGTTAGCTGGACAAGTCGTCCTGCAGGCACGAAGTATGACAATGCCTTTTGGCAGGATATTGAAGCCCCGTTTTGCTTAGCCTCTGACAAGATCTATTATTTGGATAAGAATTGCACGATTTACACATGGGATAATGGAATCAGTGAAATGGTTTATGATATCCATGCTCATGGTCAGGAAATGTATAATGTGCGCACCATTGCTTCTGATGGCGCAAACCTTTATTTTAATAATTTCACTTTATCGACAGAATCTCTTTGTCGTTTTAACCCGGTAACTAAGACTATCGTGGTTTTAGATGAATTTCCTTGTACGCGCAGCGGTGGAATAGCAATATTTGATATTAATGTTTATCGTGACAAAATTTATTATGATTATCTGCATTATTATGTGAATAGAACCTATCGAAAGGAGTTGCCTGTAGGATGCGATCACAATACTGATGATGGCGGTGTTATTGTTATTCCTAATTGTATGGCTGACGGTATTAAGCTGTACACATGTTTGGATAAGGAATGCGAGTGTCGCAGACTTGAATATTTACCGGCGAAGAATGCGCACGCAGAGAAGACGATCTATGGAAAAGATGCGACTTGTACTGAGACTGGCTTGACGGACGGTGTCATTTGTACGGTTTGCAATGAGATTCTTGTTCCGCAGAAGATGATTCCCGCGAAGGGACATCTTGCATACTGTGCACCGATGACAAGTACGAATGCTACAATGCGTCAAACGAGCTGCATTACCTGCGGTATAAAGTTACAGTATGTACCATATGACGATGAAGCCCATCCTGATATTACGCTCATTCACAACTACAAATATGTCTCTACAGGAAGTATGCACATGGAATCCTGCGTGATTTGCGGCGAATCCGGCGAGTCGAGTGAACACCATTATGACAGTGGAAAGGTTACAACTGAGCCTACATGCGGTAAAGCAGGTGTAATGACCTATACCTGTGCAGATTGTTTTGGTACAAAAACCGAAAGCATTGCGGCTTCTACAAAGCATGATTGGGAGCTTGCGGAACAAACAGAGTATAGCACGACACAGCGTTGCAAGGGCTGCGGGGATTATCTTGTTCGGATTTCGTCAACGGTTGGAGATGAAATTGTATCGATTATGGTGATTTCTGCGGAGCATGTTCCCGTGATTACGGCGGCAGTTGCTGCAACATGTAAATCCACGGGATCAAGCGAGAAGTGTTACTGTGAACTGTGCGGAGAGGTATTCATTGCATCCTACACTCTCCCGAAGACTGACCATCTTGCTGTAACAGACCACCGTATGGAACCTACCTGCTGCCGTACGGGTCTGACGGAGGGTTCTCATTGTGAGTATTGTGGAAAGGTTCTGGTTGCACAGCAGGTATTGCCCAAAACGAAGCACCGTGGCTATTGTCAGCCGCTGCAAAGCACTACGACCACAATGCGCAAGACCTCCTGCATCACTTGTGGCAAGCAAATGGAATATGTTCCCCATGATGCGGAAGCAAACCCCGATCTTGAGCTTATCCACGAATACAGATATATTGCTACCGGCAGTACGCATATGCAAACCTGCTTAGTATGTGGCGAGAACGGCGCAAGCGGTTCACACAACTACAATAGCGGCAAGATTACCACTGAAGCCACTTGTGTTACCAAGGGTGTAATGACTTACACTTGCTACGAGTGTGGAGCCAAAAAGACGGAGACGCTTTCCTATGGCGATCATACATGGGAACTGGTTGAGGAAACAGAGGACAGTAAGACCTACTGCTGTAAGCACTGCGGAGTTTATGAGGTTTATATTTATATGAGCATGGAAAATCCGAAGCCGAGTATTACGATCCGTCCCAACGAACATATTCCGGTGATTGCGCCCGCGGTGCCTGCTACTTGTACCTCCACGGGTCTGAGTGAGGGTTGCTATTGTAGAAGCTGCGGCGAGATTTTAGTTGCACAAAAAACGATCCCCATGATTCTTCATACGCCTGTAACAGATGCGGCAGTGGCGCCTACCTGTACGACCACCGGCTTGACTGAGGGAACACACTGCGGTGTATGTAATAAAGTTCTTTTTGCACAGGAAAGCGTTCCCATGGTTGCACATACCGAGGGAAGGACTGCACTGCTGGCACCGACCTGTACAGAGGACGGTTTGACAGCGGGCACATATTGTGTCGTTTGCGGCGAGGTTCTCGTGGCACAGCAAGTGCTTCCTGCATGGGGGCACAGCTACACGAATGGCGTGTGCGTTTGTGGCGAAGAGCAGGGCGTGATTTTGGATGAAAACATAAAGATGTTGCATTCCTTAAATCTTACAAGCGGCATTGAGATTAACTTTGTTGTTTCTGCGGCACAGTTAGAGGACTATGACAGCTATTATCTCGAATGTGTATCTCAAATCAGCGGAGAGACGATTTCACTTGCCCCTGTTCGCAACGGCAACTACTATTACTTCACCTTAAATAAGTTGACTGCGTTTAAGATGAATGACCTTTATGATGCAACACTGCACATGACAAAGGATGGCGCGCCCTATGTGTCTAATGTAGATTCCTACAGTGTTGCTGAATACGCATACGCACAGCTGAATTTGGCGAATTCCGGCGATAAGATGAAGAGACTCTGTGCAAACCTTCTGCAATACGGTGCGGCGGCACAGACTTGGAAAAAGTATCGCTTGGATGCCTTGGTAACAGATGCTATGACAGAAGTGCACAAGGGATATCTGACTGATCCCGCAGGCGTGACCTTTACTGACAACTACAAAGTCCTGAACGACATTGAAAATCCGCAAATCAGCATAGTGCGCAAGACCTTGTCCGTAGAAAGCAAGATTGTAGTTCGCTATGTGGTGGATGCCACCAACTATTTGGATAAGCTGGATCAGTTGTCAATGCGCGTCACCTATCAGGGCGTAGACGGCATTGAAAAGACAGTTATTCTTGACGAGTGCGAAATCTACATGGCAGGCACGAATTATTATGTCTTTGACCTGGAAGCTCTGATTGCAGCCGAATTGCGCACGGTTATCTCTGCCGCCGTATATGAAGGCGATACGCAGATTTCTACAACAATGCAATATAGCGTTGAGTCCTACGGCGTGCCTACGACAGGTACGGTTCGGGCACTCTGCCAAGCTATGCTTGCTTACGGCGACAGCGCATTTGCCTATTTCGGCTGATTTCAAAAAAACAGACGGCTCCGGCCGTCTGTTTTTTTGTTCCGAAAACTTCCTCTTGATTTTAGAACAAATGTTTGATATAATAAAAAGCAGAGGAGGTGGTGACATGAATATTGAAATGATTTCCGTCTGTGGGGCGGATGGGACGCTTCGGCCATTGCGATTTCGTATGGAGGATGAAAACCACTGTCTGCAAACCGTTTCTATTTCTCAGGTAATCTACTCCAATCCCATTCAATATGCGGGGATTGATGCGATACAATATCTGTGCAAGGCGGTTTTGGAGGGACAGGAGAAGCTTTTTGAGCTGCGCTATACCCTGAAAAGTCACCGCTGGAGCTTGTTTCGGGTGGTGTACTGATGCAACGAGTGATTTTTCATGTGGATGCCAACAGTGCCTTTTTGTCCTGGACGGCGGCATATCGCTGTAAGGTGTTGGGAGAGCAGGAGGATTTGCGGGAAATTCCCTCGGCGGTGGCAGGGGATAAGAACAACCGTCAGGGTGTGATTTTGGCAAAGAGTCAGCCTGCTAAGAAGTTGGGGGTGCAGACGGGAGAGCCTTTGCACCTTGCTCTGCAAAAATGCCCGCAGTTGGTTGTCGTGCCGCCGGATTACGGTCTGTATGTAGAGGCATCCCGCCATTTTACCGCCCTGCTGCGGGAGCTGTCCCCCGTGGTGGAGCAGTATTCCATCGACGAGGCATGGGTGGATATGACGGGGACGGAGGGACTTTACGGTTCTCCTCTGGCGGCGGCAGAGCTGCTGCGCAAGCGGGTCAATGAGGAACTGGGCTTTACCGTCAATGTCGGTATTTCCTCCAACAAATTGTTGGCAAAAATGGCAGGAGACTTTGAAAAACCAAACAAAATCCATACCCTTTTTCCAGAGGAGACAGCCACGAAGCTCTGGCCCCTTCCGGTGCGGGACTTATTTATGGTGGGGCCTGCCACGGAGCGTAAGCTCCATTTGCTCGGGATTCATACCATCGGTGAGTTGGCCAAGGCAGATCCGGAGATGATTCGCCGCAAGCTCTACAAGCCCGGGTTGGCTTTGTGGCACTCTGCCAATGGGCGTTGTACCGATATCTTGCAGCCTGTTCCCGAGGATAATAAGAGCTACGGCAATGCGACTACCTTGCCTGCGGATGTGACAAATTCCCTCAGTGCCTACAAGGTGCTGTTATCTTTGTGCGAGACGGTGGGAATGCGGCTGCGGCAGGATAAGAAGTCGGCACGCTGCCTGTCTGTCAGCCTGCGCAGCAGTGACTTTGTGGATTTTAGCCATCAGATGACCTTGGACACCGCTACCAATGGTACGGAGGAGCTGTTTCGCATTGCCTGTCGGATTTTTGATGAGGCTTGGGACGGTGCGACCCCTTTGCGCCAGTTAGGTGTTCATGCTTCACGGCTGGAAGGGGAGGGCTTGCGGCAATATGACCTCTTTTCCATTCTGGACGGGCAGGATTTTGAACGCAAGGCTCGTTTGGATAATACCATCGATGATCTGCGGGAAAAATACGGAGAGGGGATTCTGCGCCGTGCCCGCTTCCTTGGGGAAAGCACGATTTTGGCAGGCGGCTTGTCCAAAGAACGGCGAACAGGCATCACCAAACCCGTTTGACTTGACTTTAGAAAAAAACATGGTACAATAATAATGGAACGACCCCTTGCATAGCCTGTACGGGGGTGTTTGCATGAAGAAATATTTTGTGCTGATTGCATTGCTTTGCGTGTTGGCTCTGGGTGGAGCGGCGGTCTTGTCCCGATTGGGGACGGCGGTTGCGGTGCTCATGGAGGAGGACACTGCGCCTTGCATCGTCATTGATGCAGGGCACGGCGGGGAGGATGGCGGAACCATTTCCGCTACGGGTCAGCAGGAGAGTGCGCTGAATCTGGAAATTTCTCTGCGGCTGCGGGATTTGTTGACCTTTTTGGGACTACAGACCCGCATGGTGCGGGAGGCCGATGTGAGCATAGAGACAGAAGGGGACAGCATTGCCCAACGGAAAGTCTCGGATATCCGCAATCGTGTCAAATTGGTGGAGGAAACGCCCAACGCTTTGTTGGTCAGTATCCATCAGAATCATTTTCCCGAGGAAAAATATCGGGGAGCGCAGGTCTTTTATGCCAAAACGGAGGGAAGCCAAGCTCTTGCGGAATACTTGCAAGAGGTTTTTTGCGATCAGGTCGATCCGAATAATCGCCGCCGCTGTAAACAGGCGGGGGAGGTCTACCTGATGGAGCATGTTTCCTGTACCGCCGTGCTGGTGGAATGTGGTTTCTTATCCAATCGGGAGGAGACCGTCCTGTTGCAATCAGCGGAATATCAGAAGAAGTTAGCGGCTGCCATTGCGGTCAGCCTGCTGCAATATACGGAGGACATCCATGAAGTCTAAAACTGTTTTTCTTTGCTCCAACTGTGGCAACGAGACCGTCAAATGGGCGGGGCGCTGCCCCTCCTGTGGGCAATGGAATACCTTGGAAGAATACACACCCTCACCGGCGACATCCAAGAGCGGCCGCAGCACGCCTGCGGCCAAGCCTAAGCGTCTGTCGGAAATCGACACGGACACCGCCCTGCGTTTTACCACAGGCATGGGCGAGTTGGATCGGGTGCTGGGGGGCGGTGCCGTGCGTGGTTCGCTGGTGTTGGTCAGCGGCGCACCCGGCATCGGAAAATCCACCTTGCTGCTGCAAATTTGTCAGCAGATTTGTAAAGAGCAGACCATTCTATATGTCTCCGGCGAGGAAAGCGAAAGCCAGCTCAAGCTGCGGGCACAGCGTTTGGGTGTGGACAGTGATCGGTTGTACCTGCTGTGTGAGACCAATTTAGACGCGGTTCTGAACGCCGCCGAGCGGTTACAGCCGGATCTGCTCATTGCCGACTCCATTCAAACCCTGTACACTGAGGAAAAACCTGCATCCCCGGGCTCTGTCACACAGGTGAAGGACTGCACTATCCGCTTGATGCAGTATTGCAAGAGCAGTGGCGTGAGCGTCTTTGTGGTGGGGCATATCAATAAGGAGGGTGCCATCGCAGGTCCCAAGGTCTTGGAGCATATGGTGGACTGCGTGTTGTACTTTGAAGGAGAGGAGCATACCACTTATCGACTGCTCCGTGCGGCAAAAAACCGCTTTGGCTCTACCAATGAGATCGGTGTGTTCGAGATGAACGACAGCGGTCTGCGGGAAGTGCCCAATCCCTCGGAACTCTTGCTCTCCGGTCGTCCCGAGGCGACCCCGGGCACTTGCGTGGCTTGCGTGATGGAGGGGACACGCTCCGTGTTGGCAGAGGTGCAGGCATTGGTTTCGCCTACGACCCTGAATATTCCCCGCCGCAGCAGCAACGGCTTCGACTACAATCGGGCGGCGATGCTCTTGGCAGTGATGGAGAAACGGGGCGGTCTGCGATTCTCTCAGGCGGATGTGTACCTTAATGTCATTGGAGGGCTACGGCTGGATGAACCGGCGGCAGACCTGGCGGTCGTGCTGGCTGTTGCCTCTGCCGCTAAGGACAAGCCTGTTTCCGACACCCTCGCCGCCATCGGTGAGGTGGGACTCAGCGGCGAAATTCGGGCGGTCAATCACCTGACGCAGCGTCTGCGCGAGATTCGCCGCCTGGGATTCACGCAGTGCATCATTCCCCGCAGCGGTAGCAATGATGTGAAGGTGCCGGAGGGACTGGAGGTCCTTCGGGCGAAGAATATACGAGAGGCGATGGCTGTCGCCGTGTAAGGAGAAAATGCTATGCCGAGCATCAAATATCTTACCAGAATTATCCGTGGAATGCGCTTTGACCGTTTGAATCACATGATGGATGTGGTCAAGGAAAAGAGCGGTCAGAGCAAGGCGCGCACCTTTTGCTCTATGCTGTGGTGCGGTCTGCGCTACGGCGCAGGCTACTATGACTATGTTATGTTTGGTTTTTACAATATGAAGGGACGGGAGCGCAACACCTATCTCACCCGTGTGCGGAACAAAAAGGTCTGCGAGCAGATGAATGATCCCGCTTATGACGAGGAATTTGACGATAAGCTGCGCTTCAATGTGCGCTTTGCGCCCTATCTGCACCGCAAGACTCTCAACGGTGAGACCTGTAGTCTTGCGGAGCTTGAGGCATTCTTACAGGGGCAGGAGAGCTTCTTTGCCAAGCCTAACCATGGCTCCTGCGGACATGGTGTAACAAAGCTGAGAGTAGATGATTTTCCAAGCGCAGAGGCCGTTTTGCACCATATTCGGGAGAAAAAACTGGTCATTTTAGAACATTCGCTGCCCCAACATGAAGCAATGGCAAAGCTGCATCCTGCCTCCGTCAACACCCTGCGGATTGTCACGGATTTGGTCAAGGACGAGGTAAAGATCGCCTATATTATGGTAAAAATCGGACGGGGCGGCGGCTGTTGCGACAACACAGGGCAGGGAGGAATGCTTTGCCGTGTAGATGAAACAACGGGGAAAATCCGCTCCGTTGCCACCGATGATTATTTCAATATTTTTGACAGACACCCTGACACGGGAGTGAAATTTGAGGGCTACACCATTCCTATGCTTTCCGAGGCGATTGCCATGGCAAAGCAGGCGGCACGGGAAATTCCCCAAATGCGTCACATCGGCTGGGATATTGGCATCACGCCCGACGGCCCTGCCATCATCGAGGGAAACGAATACCCGGGTACCGATTTGTGTCAGTTGGCACCGCATTATCCGGAGAAGCGTGGCCTTTGGCCCTATTACAAGGAAATTCTTGAAAATCTATAATGCCGAAACGGGACTCCTTGCGGAGCCCCGTTTGCTGTATAGAAAGCAAATTCCCATCAGCCTTTCGACTGACGGGAATTCGCTAAAGAGATGAGAGAGGGGAAAAATAAAAAAGAGAGATAAATGAAAACGGTTCGTAAGTTCGACTGCTGATGGCGTTTGCTGTCGTCCTTACGCCCTTACTATATCGAAAAATTTTGTCCAAACTATGAACGAAGCAAAAACAAATTATGATAATTTTTGCAAGGTTCCTGAAAAAATTTCCAAGGAAATATAAATGCAATTTACGCGTTCAGAATATCGATTTGACACATCCTCATGGTAGTCAGGGCGGCGGCATGGCTTTCGGGGGTGACGCCCGCGCAGCCTTGGGCATCTACGCTGATTTCCGCATGGGGGAAGTGAGCCTTAAGGAGCAGGGCGTTGGAGACAACACAAATATCTGTGCAAAGTCCAAGCAGGGTGATATGGTCAAATTCCCGCTGTTCCCAGCCTGTCCAGCCAAAGCCGGGCTTGTCGATGCACTCGCAACCCTCCACATACAGCCCCTCGGCAATCTCCCAGCCCTTCGTGCCCTTGATGCAGTGGGGAACAGGGAGTTTTTTGCCCTCGGGCGTTTGCAGATAATCCTCTGTGTGGGTATCACGGGTGTAGAGAATTTCCCAGCCCGCTGCGGCACAGGCTTGAATCTTTTCCCGTACATAGGGGACGATGGCCTGTGCTTCTTTGGTGCCAAGGGCACCGTCGATAAAATCGTTTTGCATATCGATGACAAGTAATGTATTTTTCATGGAAACCTCCTGTGTTTTTTTGTAGCATAACACACCTGTCGCCGTTTTGCAAGAGGGAAGGGATGAAAAAAATCCCTGTTTGGGGACTTTACTCTTTATACAGAATATGCTACAATGGTGCAAGAGAAATTTATTGCTCTGAATTCAAAAAGAAAGCGAGGCGTTCCTATGAAACGAATAAAATTTCGGATTCTTCCCATGCTTCTGACGGTATGTATTCTGCTTGGCCTGATGCCTATTTTCCCGGTGCAGACACGGGCTGCAGATGCCTTTACCGAGGGTGCCAGCGGCGATTATGTCATTGCGGCGAATGTCGATGGTACTTACTATGCCATGAGTTCCACTTTTGGTACGAAGATCAGCGGTAAGGTCATCAATGTGAATGATGGCTATGTTCCTGAGGAGGATGCGGCGGATTGTACCGTCACCTTGACCTACACCGGCTCGGGCTACACCATCTCCAACGGCAGCTTCTATCTGGGCTATAGCAGCAGCACCAATTTGTCTGCTTCTTCCGCTGAGTATGTATGGAATCTCTCTGCCGGTGTACATGGCACATGGAGACTGACGGCTTCTACGGCAACAACAAGAGGCGTGGTGTTCCGTGGCAAGACCTACAACCAGTTTGGTGCCTATGCAGTGAGCAATGCAACTGCCACATCTGCCGAGTATTATGACATTGAAATTCTTCCTGTTGGTACCTTTGCCGGCGCAACAGAGGAGGTTTTTGTCCGTGTGACCTCTGCGGCAGATCTGACGACCGGTCGCTATGTCATTTTGTTTGCGTCTCCTGAGAGTAGCTTCGGCTATTCTCACTATGCACTGTACAAGCAGGAGGACAGCGGCTACTATGGCATCAATGTGGTAGGTGCCAATCTTGGCTCTCTGCCTGAAAGCATCACCGCATCGGAGGGACTTGTTTGGACCATCACCAAGAGTGGTTCATCTATCACCATTGGCGGCGGTGACGGATCCTTCCTGTATAATGACACAACAAATACTACAAGACTGGAATATAGCACTGCCAGCTCTTCCAAGTGGACGGTAACTTATAATACCACTGCCGGCGGCTTCTATCTGAAGGCGAGCGGCTATATGGCAGTGGTGGAGAACAGCGAGGTCGTGGACAGCGATGGTCTGCCCATTGCATTCTGCGTTCCCAACACCACCGATGGCATTGCAGTCGTACATCTCTATAAGTCCCAGACCGTGACCCAGGCGTGTACGCACACCAACAAGGTGACGAATACCACGCCCGCTACTTGCACGACAGCAGGCTCCACGGTGGTCACCTGTAAGGACTGCGGCGCAGAAATCAGCAATCAGACGATTCCTGCAACGGGACATAGCTACAGCGGCGGAAGCTGCACCAACTGCGGTGCCGCTGACCCCAACGCAAGCTACAGCGAGAGCTTCAACCGCATTACCACTGCCGAGCAGATCACAAGCGGCGAGTATGTGCTTATGGTTGTTCCCGGGGGCAAAAATCCCGGAAGTTATGCCCAGTATGCCCTGCGGCGGGAGATGCACAGCACCTCCTATGTGGTGGCGCACGGCTACAACTTGAGCAGCATCCCCAATTCCTTGGATGTATCCGACGATCTTTTGGTGTGGACACTGACAGGGAACAGTAGTGGCTTTACCCTTAGCGGCGACGGTCTGAACCTGAATAACAGCAGTAACAACCTGTATTATAACAGCAATGCGGCGACTACTTGGGTGCCCACCGTAAGTGATGGCATCTTTACCCTCAGTGCAGACGGCCGTTATTTGGGTCTGCGTGACGATTTGTCCACCGTGGCAAGCAACGGCAATCCCTGCTTCCGTTGCAATGCTTCCGCTTCCACAAGTTCTTACAAGTTCTATCTGTTCAAAAAGAGTGACCCCAACTGTCAGCACAGCAACTGCACTACTACGGAGGTCGCGGCTACCTGTATCTCTGAGGGCAGCCGTACAGTTACCTGCAATGATTGCGCCTATGTTGTCAGCTCCGAGACAACGCCTGCGGCGGGACATAACCCCACCTATAAAGAGGGCGTCCCTGCCGGTTGTACAACGGAAGGCACTGCGGCTTACTATCTCTGTCAGGTTTGCGATGCCATGTTTGCAGATCCCACCTGCAATAACGCGGTCAAGCCCGCCGGCTTGGTCGTGGCTCCCGTGGGTCACAATTTGAAGCTGGTCAATGCCCTTCAGCCTACCTGCGGTACGGATGGCATGGCAGAGCATTACCACTGCGAGCCCTGTGGTGCGTATTTCACCGATGCAGAGGGAACAAAGCAGGTTTCTCTGACTGACCTGACCGTTCCCGCTTTGGGACACGATACGGTACATACCCCTGCGGTAGCTGCAACCTGTGCCGCTGACGGCAATATCGACTATTATACCTGTAATGATTGCGGCCTGATTTTCTCCGATGCAGCCTGCACCAAGCAGGTGACATTGGAGCAGACGGTGCTCGCTTCTCCGGAGCATGAGATGGACTACTATCCCGTAGTGGAGGCCACCTGCACTGCTTCCGGCACCTATGCTTACTACCATTGCCCCATTTGTGATATCTACTATTCCAATGTGGAGTGCACGGAAATCATCACAAAGGATGATTTGGTTGTTCCTCCTCATGGACACAAAATGGCCTATACATCCCGCATTGAGCCGGGCTGTATGGATACCGGCATTATCGCCCACTATTACTGTCAGACCTGTGGCTTGCTCAGTTCGGATGAAGCCGGTAAGCAGGAGTTGTCCAAGACGGATATTCTGATTGCCGCAGCGGGACACAATTTTGTCAACGGCGTATGCACAGCTTGTGGACTTGCGGATGCTCCTACAGTAGATAGTAGTATTTCCATTCTCCATACTTTGGATTTGGCCAGCGATATTTCCATTACCTTTGCTGTTGCAAAATCTGCACTGGAAAATTACGACAGCTATTATCTGGAATGTGTGCTGCCCGAATTTGAGGGCAACACCCAGACAGGCACCTCTACGGTGCAGATTCAGCCTGTCCTTACTGGTAATTATTACTATTTCACGCTCACCGGCTTGACGGCTCTGCGCATGGGTGATATGGTCGAGGCCACACTGCATATGAGCAAGAGTGGCGCGAACTATGTATCCAATTTGGATACCTTTAGCGTAGCTACCTACGCGTACAATATGCTGAAGCAGTCCAAGGACGAGAAGATGCTGCGTCTTTGTGCTAATCTTCTGCGCTACGGTGCGGAGGCACAGACCTACAAGAAGTATCGTACCGATGCCTTGGTGGATGCGGCCATGACCGATGAGCAGAGAGCTTATCTCACCGATCTCGACGGACTTAGCTTCACCGAGACGGATAAGGTCGTTCAGAGCATCAGTAAACCGACCATTACCTGGGTAGGCAAGACGCTGCTTTTGGATTCCAAGGTTAGTATCAAGCTGGTGTTCAACGCTTCGGCTTATAGCGCGGATGTGTCTAAGCTGTCCATGCGGGTCAGTTATCAGAATTATAACGGCGAGACCAAGACGGCTACCTTGACGGGAGCCGAGGTCTACAATGCGACCAACAAGTATTATTCCTTCACCTTTAGCGGCTTGCTGGCTGCGGAGCTGCGTTCTGTGCTGTCTGTTGCCATTTTTGAGGGTGACACCCAGATCAGCGACACCTTAGAGTACAGTGCCGAGACCTATGCCTCCAAGACCTCCGGCATGGCGTTGGGTACACTGTCAAGGGCATTGTTTGCCTATTCCGATGCAGCAAAGTCATATTTTGTCAAATAATTTAGCATTCCTATAGTTCAAGGGCAAGGCGAAAACCGCCTTGCCCTTGCATCATATTGTCGTAGGGAACGACCGCGTGTCATTCCCTTTTTCGGATTTTGTTTCAAAGGGAACGGCACATAGGCCTTTCCCTTTTGCTTGGTCTATGTTGTAGGGGGCGGGTTCCCGACCCTTTTTGCGGGCGATTCGTGAATCGCCCCTACTACCTTGTAACATTTAAAACTTTATCCCCACCCGTAGCGCGCGGCATCCTTGACGCGCCTTGGTGCAGAACCGAATATAAAGTTTTAAGCGTTACAGCGTACTACGCGTTTTACGGAAGGAAGAACGCTTTATTTTGCAAAATACGCTTTTGCGCTGTCGGAGTAGGCGAACAGGGCGCGAGTGAGAGCTTCGAGGGCTGTGCCAACCGTTTTGGAGGCGTAGGTTTCCGCGCTGTAACGCAAGGTTTCGCTGAGCTGGGTGTTGCCCTCATAGATGGCGACATCCACAACGGTGCGCAGCTCAGAGGCAAGCAAGCCGTAGAAGGTGAAGCTGTAGTAGCCGCTTGCAGCATTGTA
>JAZOAV010000186.1:0-16803 GCA_045595645.1 Faecousia sp. | reverse complement strand
ATTACATACAGAGCAATGGGAACCTTCGGTCTTACCTGCGGTTGTACAGGTGGCGGCTACGGCCTCATCCACTACTTCGGTGTGACCTGTTGCGGAGATTGCTTCTGTGTAGCTATGGTTGCACTTGGAGCAAGTGAAGGTTTTAACACCGGTATTGGTGCAGGTAGCAGCAGTAGTAATCTTGCTGGTGTAGCTATGGCCGATTGCATCGGTGTAAGTGTCCTTGTAACTATCGGAGCAACGGGAACAGGTGTGGGTCGTGTAGCCCTGTTTGGTACAAGTGGGAGCTGTGACCTTGGCGGTGTAGCTGTGACCCAATGCGGCAGTAGTTGCGGTGAAGGAGAAGGTGCCGTAGGTTGTCGTATTCCACTTGTAGGTGTCCGTGCCTGCTGCAGTACAGGTGGCCGCCTCGGTGACGGTCTTGGTGTAATCCGTGGTATTCAGCTTGGGCAGAGTGACAGAAGTTGTTCCGTTGCAGTAGGCACAGGTACCAGTCAAGGAACCGGTGGCGGTTGCGGTGGGGCACTCGGTGGCGATATAGCTGTAGGTATGAACGGCATTAGGAGCGGTGCATCCGGGCCCTAAATAGATATAATCCACGGTATAGCTTCCCTCCATTGCCACGAGACCGATGAGATCCAGGAAGTCGATGCGTAGGGTTTCGATGGTTTTGCCTACCAAGGTGGCGGGGACAGTCATAGTGGCGATACTGTAGCCCTCGGAGTCCTTAAACTCAACATCAGTATAGACCCGATAGGTTTCGGAATAATCGCCGGATTCGGCAACGTCATTGGTCTTGAGATAGATCTTGGTGCGGCTGTTTGCGGGGATATCAATATTCAGGTCTAACTTGAAGCGCACCTGGAACACCTCGTCGGCAGAGAGAATCTTGTGTTTCAGATTGTTGGGGTTATTGGAGGCCTGCATACCTACATAAATGTCCGCAGGTATATCGCCACCGGGGGCAACGATATTACCCTTCATGTAACCGTCGCCCGTAGTGTCAAAAGTGGGCTTGTAGCTGTGACGGATAACGTTCCAAGAGTAGTCAATTTCAGGACTTCTGTCCTTGAAGTGCAAGAGAGTTCCGGTGTAATTTATACCACAGGTTTCGCATAAACCGTTGGAAATGCTGTGTCCGAGAATCTCACTGTTGGCGGTAAAGGTATAGGAACCGTAAGTCGTGGTATTCCATTTGTAAGAGTCGATTCCCGTTGCAGTACAGGTTGCCGCCTTGGTGACGGTTGTTGTGTAGTCCGTGGCATTCAGCTTGGGCAGGGGAACGGTGGTTGTAGTGGAACAACGAGAGCAGGTTCCTGTAAGGGTGCCTTCCGTCCAAAGGCTCGGCTCGGTTGTTACTTTATAGCTGTAAGCGTGGACTACCTCGCGCCATACTGCGCGGTAAACGGTATCCCCAATCAAAGGTTCCAAGGGATCGACGATCTTGTCGCCGTTGACATCCCAACCTGCAAACACATACTCCCATTCCTCAGAGGGGGCCTTAGAGAACTCCTTATCGCAAACGGGGATCGTTCCTGCGCTCACAGATTCCTGCTCGCAAATCAAGCTGCCATCGTCGTTCTCCCATCTTACATCGAAGCAATCAATAACTGTTACTGTAACTGTTTCCGAACGATCTTCGGTAAAGGCAACAGTGAAAGTATGTTTTCCTGCCGACAGACCTTCCAGATAATTCGAATAAAGGACGATTTTACGATCTTCGATGGTATAATCCGTACCGACCGCAAGGGCATTGTCGTCGCAACTGATCGCTTGGACAGAATCGCCGGCTGCGCAATAGTAAGGAATCTCAATATTTTGCGGTTGATTTCTTTCATACTTTGCGCTATACAGGCCGAGTTCGGGCTCGTAAGCAGTGACCTCTGACGAGAAAGCCTGTGCAGTCACGTACATAATGTTATCGTCCGCTGCATCCCCCGATTCTGTGCCATTCAGAGATTCCACATAAATCGTGAGGATGGTATTCTCGTCGATGGTCATATCTCCACTCAGCGAGATTTCCTGATAAACGGTTCTTCCCGGAGCAATCGTGCTAACAGAGTACATTTGACCGGCATCCTTGATGTTGTCCACGGTGTAATTTCCAACAGCAACATACACATTTCCTTTGTCCTGCTTGTCACCAACGTTCTTAACTGCCACCAGCAATTTGTTTTGATCGCCCAAAAGCAGCTGCTTCACATAGGGAGTCAGATTGGAGTGGCTCAAGTTGACGGTGAACGACTCTCCGATCAGAGAATTGTCAAAGGCGTCGTAAAAAGAAACAGAAACAGTGCCTCGATAGCCGGAAAGATCAATGGTGTGGGTTTGTGTGTCACCGGATATCAGTGCGATATTCGAAAGTTTTGTATCCTCGTTCACTTTCGCATAAATGTTAATCGCTTTAGCACCTTTGTTTGTAACCGTTACATTCAATGTACCATTTGCATAGGACATTTCATGCCCGTCTACCCGACAATCGGCAGACAGCGAGTAAGACTCTGTCACCGCACCGATAGCCACACCGCTCTTGTCTACATATGCAACATTTATCACCAATTTGCCGTTGGACAATGTTGCGCTGTAGGACGAGATATACTGATCTTTGCGTGCATAAATGGAGTTTGTCTGAATCGCAATGGGCTTACCCCAACTCTTGCCGTTGAGGAACATGCCGTACAATTCACCGCCGCTGACCGTCTCGCCGTTTTCCACCCATGTCACATTTTGAATATAGACAATGGCGGCAGCATTTCCCTTTTCATCGGTAATCAGAGAAAATACATCCGCAGCATCGGACATGCTCTCCGGCAGACAGATAAGATTATTGGACTGATCCAAATCCAAAGCAGTCAGATAACTTGCACCATCCTTGACACTGCCGTAAACGAGGTCTTTACCGAGGGCCTTTACGGATGTTGCGTATTGATCGTCTTCCTCTGTCTTGTTTGAGGTATTTCTGGTGTTGATTTCCATCGTATACAGATTTCGATCGTCAGCATCTGCCAAGTTTCCGTTTTCGTCCAGGATATAGGCGATATAGCCCGCTTCGGTAACAGCCAGCTCTGCCACTGCGGAAAGTCCGGATTCTACGCGTACGGGCTCTTGCCAAGTTCCGCTTGCGGCATCCAACCGGCTGATCCAAATGGAGTTGGCATCTGTTTGGAAAATATGGATGTTGCCGCTTTCGTCAACATAATTATCCTTGGAAACGCCAAAGATGTTGTTTTCGGAATTTTCCACCCACACGGCGGTCATTGTGCCGTTTACATTTGCGACAGTACTGAAGTACTTATAATCGGCCCCGGCGCAAACTGTCGAAGCTGTTCCTTCGTTCAGCACATCCTCTAAACTGATATACTTAATCGCCAGATCGGACACATATTCATAGCTGTCAGATGCGGTTTCCTGATTTGTTTTTTCCGTCTGCTGCGTAAAAATGAAGTATGCGTCAGTCTCGTTTTGATAGATATCGAAGGCGAAATCATTATATCCGTTGTCATCGAGAATGCGTACCAAATTCCAGGATTGCTGTGCTTCGTCCCAAACCGACAGCGCCAGCTTCATGTAATTGTATTCATCATAGTCCACGCCGTTCGTTTCGTCGCCAACCTCGATTTCCGCACACATATTCACAAAACCGACTTTGTAGATGGTGTCATCCACCGCAAACAGCTTTGCGTTTTCGCTGTATTGTTCCGGCGTTGCCGCCTCATAAGAATCTGCAAGGAAGAGCGGGGCCGTTACAGAGTAACCCGTCTGTTTCTTGGAGGAACCATCGTAATTGCCATATTGTGTCCGATTGTCAATGATGTATTTTGAGGCGCTATAAAGTGGCAATGTCTCCGTTTTCTGCTCAATGGCCGGATACTTGATTCCCCACAAGCCGGACTTCCATTGCAATGTGAAATATGTTGCATACAAGCCGAGCCCGCCATGAACCTCCCAGGATTCAACGCCTAGCTGCGGATAGAAATGTACAATAAATACCGTTCCGATATTTCCGGTTATACCCGCAGAAACAACACTGCAGCCAACGCCCGCTCTTGCGGTCAGGGTGGCTTCGATGGTCATTTTCGCATCCTCAAGGGAAACGCCCTTCCACTCGTCATACTTGAGCGAAAGTTCTACTTTGCCACTCACATCGACTCTAACAGTTACAACGATGGGAATCACCCAAACCACAAACTGACGGTTGTGCTCAAAGGTATATTTCAGCTCTCCCCTGATCTCGCTAGTGACAGGGACAATGCCGCTGCCCTTGCGATACTGGAATACGATATCACCATAGAGAGTTGCCTCAAAAGAATTTTTAGTGCTACTTTGCGGGCGGAAATCATCGAACATATCTGTGATATCAAAATCCTTATCAATATCGACATACTGAACTCCCGCCGTGGGATCTTTATCAAGCGACATAGAATAGACGGCACAGATAAGGCTGGCTTTTTGAGAACAACCAGCTCGACCTTTATCGGTTTTGACGAGTCCGTAGAAAGTGATGGCCTCTTTCTTGGAGACAGTTTCGACAACAGAACAACGATAGTAATAGTAGCCAAGGTCTTCCATTCCTCGGGCAAACCAAATATTCATTTTATACGTACGCTCAACATTGTCAGACTCCTGCAAAGTAAAAAATCGTTCAAAGCGCCAGGTGTCTCCATGATGCCCTTGTATGTTATCCTCGTATCCTTTTTTATAGTCTGTAAGGTTGGTGCTGTGATTTATACTTGAAGTTTTTTCTTTGTTATAGGATGCGTTCAAACTTGCAGAGATGGTGTCTCCGTCAATAGCGATCGCAAAGTTCAAGTGTTCGCCCAAATCGAAGCTCAATTGTGGGGAGCCAAGCAAGGCTGCCAGCGCGGAGTCTCCCTTTGCAATATCCACAGAAATTTCTTCCGTATCCAGATGGATATCCTCTTCGGTAATGGAGAAGTCGATCACATCGATGTTGAGGAATGATGCACCCGACGTAATCTCGCTTGTTTTTTTGTCAATCACCTGGAAGCGTGCTTCGATGGGCGTTTCCGGAATCAGATCTTCCACTGCAAACACAAATATTGCTGTAGCGGACTTGTCTTCATACGTCACCGTAGTCCTTTTGCATCCGGGAATCGGCTGTCCGTTTTGATACAACATCAGAGATTCTTCATCCAGTGTTTGTACAACCTTATCATACAGCACGATCGTCGAAACTGTCACGGTTTCAGGACCGTCATTCACATAGGTGATATTGCTTTCCACATAGCCCTTGGAAGGATCTTTGAGTTGGACAGTGTAGTTATTACCGTACTCTGCTTTGTTCAAAACGACCGTCTGGCTGTTAATGTCCTGTTCGTTGCAATTCAGGCCGAAAATTTGGGGTTGCTTTGACAAGGTGATATACGACAGGCGCATATCGTAGTCCAGATAGAATTCGTCTGATGTAAAGGTGAAGTACTGCCCAGCAGGATCCACGACCTGAAGCCGATAAGGTTGATCATATTCTACCGAGAAGCCCAAATTTACATCTCCGTACAGATTATAGAATACAGCAGCTCCATCCAAAACGCCGTCGGAGGGCTTTCCTGCTTCGACAGTTTCCGTATTTCCGTGCGGGTCTGTCAGAGAAACGACTAAGGGCCATTCTTTCCCATCCTTATCCTTCACACTTTGGATTCGTTCGCCGTTTGTGTCCACAATGACGATCGCATAGAAGTCATCATAGCTGTCACCAACGGTCACATCGGGAAGTGCATTCATAGGTCGCAAATTGAATCTCTCGCTGTAACTACTCCAGCCTTTACCGTTCGCATTTGCATCGGCGATGAATTTGTCATCACTATAGCCAACGATGGTTCTTAGCGTATACTCTTCGTCTTTCGTGAAGTAGTAGGTATAGAATGCGTTTTGCCCAATTTCCTCAGGTGCATATACATCATCAAAGAAGATGACCGCAAGACCGCTGCATCGGTAAAAGGCTTCCATACCAATGGTAGACACATAAGAATTGATAGTCACCGTATTCAGCTTTGTGTTCTGCTTGAAGGCCATCGCTCCAATGCCCTTGACCGTATCGGGAACCACATAGCTGGAACCCATTTGGCCGGCAGGATATTTCAGCAATTTGCTTTGATTCTTATTGAACAGCACGCCTTTGTCAGATGAGTAATATTGGTTAAAGGTATCTACATTTATGCGTTGCAACGAGTGACACTCGGCAAAGACAGAATATTCGCCTTCGTCGCGCTTGTTGCCGATAGACTTTACATCACTGCCGATATTTACCCGGATTAGGTTTTTCGCATAATAGAATGCATAGTCACCGATGGTAATGGAAGGTGTCGTCTCACTTGTGCCACCATACTTACCAATGGTAACCGTTTTCAGGTACTTTGCACCTTGGAAGGCATAGCTGTCAATGCCTGTTACAGATACGCTCTTTCCATCATCATCCTTTGTGGGGAGAGAAAAATCGAGGACGTTAATCTTTCCCCCGTTAGTAGTTACATTGGTTAGGCAGGCAGGATACTGCTTTAGCAACAGAGAACCATCCTCTAAAATTTCGTAAAGGACACCGCCGATACTCTTGAAGTGCGTATTGTCCTTTTCAACGGTAAAGCGTTCCAAATTACTGCTTCCTACATCAGCACCAAAAGCCTGCAGTCCAATAAATTGAACCTTCTTTCCGATTGTTACATCGGTAAGTCCGGGGCATCCGTAGAACGCTTCCTCGCCGATTCCGACAATCATATCAGCCTTTACAGATATGTTGCTGAGATTAATACAATCGCGGAAAGCAAAGTTGTCGATATACTGGCTATAGCTGATAGAGCCTTTAATTGCCGCCCCCAGTTCTGCATTGCTTTGACTCTGCAAAGCAACACTCTGCAGTTTATCGCATTTCTCAAATGCGTTGACTCCAATCATTCTCGCATAGTTCAGATTAACACTCTGAATGTTAGAGTAAGAGAAGGCGTACGGCTCGATTTTTACAATGTGGGTCGGCAGATTATAGTTTTTCAGATTTGCCTTCACAGGCGCATCCACCACCGACACCGCTGTTGGAATTTCGCCTACATCGATTTTGCGGTAGAGAACGCCATAGTCGTCACTGCAAAGATAGGGATTGTTGGGATCGACATCATACCTTTCCAGCTGGGATTCGGATTTGCTGAAACCAAACAGAGGTTGCTCAATGGGAACCTTTGATCCTTCAACTACACGATACCCGTCATGATCTGCCATGGATTTCAACCCGGAACCGATCTTTACGGTGCGAATATCATTACAGTTTCCGAGAATTGCCTCGCCCACCGTTGTGACGCCGTCCGGAATGGTGAATTCCGTAAGGCTCTTGCAGTCGTAAAAGGCCCGATCTTCGATACAAGCAATGCGATTGGAAATCGTAGCCTTCCGCAAATTGCTACAATTATAAAAAGCGTTTTCCGGAATCACCGTAATCGTTGTGTTTTCAAACACGACCGTTTGGAGTGATCCGTTATTCTTGAATGCGGAGGGCTTGATCTTTGTAATCTTGCCAATGAATCCTCCGTCAAAAGCGTCATCTCGAATTGTGATCTCCTGGGCACCTTGGCGCATTCCTGCCACGATGAAATCTTTCATCAAGGAATTGCCTTCGTGGGCTTCGGGTTCGTACACGATGCCGTAGGTGTCTTGATTGTTTTTGGTGTCGATTAACGCCGCATTCAGAACCTGTAATTCTGCGCCGGAGCTGCTTACGGCAGTGTGTCCGTCCTTATACAAGTTAACCGTATAACCTTCATTGCCACGATTCTCAGAAACATAGGCCGCCAAACAGTTTTGAATCTTGCCGTTGTTTTCGCCTGCAAAGTTTCCCGCATAGACGGCTCTTAGAGAATTGCCGGTCGTGACAAAGTCATCGAGGTTTTTTGCTGCACCGTTCGTAATGACGGTTGCGTTGCTGTTAATAGAGGAACAATAGGAAATCGTTGAATTCTCATCCAATCTGCCCACAAAGCCACCTAAATAAATCGTTGCTTTGGTTAAACACTCGAACTCATCAGATCCGTCCGATGCAGATCCATTGCCGCTTCCGGTGACGGTCCGATCGATCAAATCGATGCCTTCCCCTGTAAAACCGTACAAAAGGGTGCCGTCCGGCTGCGAATCAGCAGAGAGCCCCGGAAATCCATCGGCTCCTTGTCCAAAGGTGCACTT
This sequence comes from Faecousia sp., assembly GCA_045595645.1. Lineage (GTDB taxonomy): Bacteria > Bacillota > Clostridia > Oscillospirales > Oscillospiraceae > JAZOXB01. The sequence goes on along the minus strand of JAZOAV010000186.1, from coordinate 8,622 downwards.
GAATTTACCGCCTTGGCCACCGGCTCCTACTGCGCCCGCCTTGCCCACAGTTCCTACGTTTCCGCACACTACGCGCAAACTTCCACCGTTGACTTGGATATCATCAATGCTAAGTTTTTCGTCAATGGCATTACATGCAGAATAAGCATTGCCGCCTTTTCCGTTGGAACCGGCGTTGCCGCCGCGGCCCGCACGGCATGTAATTGTGTCGCTTTCCTCTGCTGGCTGATTCTGGATGCCTTTAGCTATCTCCTGGATCATCCCGATATCGCCGCCATCGCCGCCGTTACCGCCATTGCCGCCGGCACCGCCGTTGCCGTTGGTTCCGGATTGCATAATGCAGGTTCCGGCTTCAATTGTCAAACTGCTTACGGACAAGGCATAGTTGCCTCTGCCACCGTTGCCGCCACTACCGCCGCGGCCGCCGCGGCCTCCACAGGCACCGGGCCCCCAGGTGGAGGAATCGAATCTATCCCAATAGGAGTACCCGCCATCGCCGCCATTGCCGCCGTTACCGCCGTTACCGCCGTTACCGCCATTGCCGCCTTGGATGGTGACCGTCTTATCAGGGAGATTCACAACCAGACTTTTTGCAGCAATCCCCCGTCCGCCGTCTGTTCCGGCGATACCGTCCCTGCCGTAACCGCCTGAACCACCCGGTCGGCCCCATTCTTCAATGCCGTCGCTACCGTTTCCCCCGTTACTGCCGTTGAAGCCGCAACCGCCGGTTGCGAAAAAATCCGCTGTTCCGCAAATGTAAATATTCGCATTGGGAAGATTGATAGCATCAGCTGTTACGCTTCCGGTAATGCTGTTTCCTTCACCGCTGCATTTTAAGTACAGAGTGTTGCAAAAATTGTCGCCGGATAAAGCACTTCCGGGATTAGAGGTGAAATGCATATCAACCAATTCTATACAGAGGTTAAATTCGCTTTCGGTTAGAACAAAGCTCAATCCCTTGTAAGTCGTGCCGCGGTTGCCAATCACTTGCAAGTAGGAGATGTCTTTTCCGATGCTGATCGTCTTTTGGATCGTTGTATCGGTGAGCTTTGTCAGATCAAGAATGATGGTTTGACCAAATTCGTTTGCATAGTTCAAGGATGTCGGAATGCTGGATACGGCAGTTGGCGTTATAGTCACTTTGTCTGCCTTTTGCAAAGGGTCTATCTCCTTATAGCGCGCCTCAATGTCGCCCTTTGCATAACAGTTCTCGATGAAACAGCCTTCGGCGTAAGCTGCGAAGCCGCCGATGATCTTGCTTTCGCCGTAGTCTTCGTCATAACCTGCAAAGCCGCCAAAGACCGTGTTTTCGCTGTAGATCTCATCAATTTCGAAGTCAGCAATTCCCAGGTCATAGATGTTGGCACCCTTTGTGTATCCAAAGAAGCCTACATAGTGGCATTCCTTTCCAGTGAATGTATTCTTGCTTGCAACTTCGAAATTTTTGATTTCGTGTCCGTTTCCATAAAATGTACCGCAAAACGGAGTTTCTTTGTATGTACCCACCGGAGCCCATACAGTGCCGTTTAAATCAATGTTATTGCTTAATGAGATATATTTTCCGCTAAAACTGGTTCCACCATTTACCTGCTCGGGAATCCAGAGCAGCTCATTTGCATCCGTGATCCGATACGGATCTGTTTCCGTGCCGGACCCCTTAGGTGTTTTTGCAGAGGGATTGTTCTGATCGAGAACGGCATAGGAAATCTCTGTGTTGCCCCCTTGTTTGTTGCTTGCGTTGCTTTCCGCTTTTTGTCCCGCCACGGCTTCTGCCGGCAGTGCATAAAACGGCAGAGAACCAACAAGCATAACAACCATAAGCAATAAAGCAATCGTTCTTTGGAATGTCCTATTCATAATTACCTCCTAAAAATACAATGTAAGTGCCTTTGATATTGTATCATAAAGAATTGCAGATTGCTACAACATATTCACTAAATGTGGACATTTTCTGACCGTTTTTTAGAAAAGTTCCACAAAAAAACACACTTTTAGAAGCGCAAGGATAAAAACATTTGTTGCGCAGCGGGCAACGGTTCTTTCTTTTTATCCTAATATGGGAAAGATGTATTTATTCATGTTGTCAACAAAGGCAGGCATTACAGATGATGGAGAAGATCTCCGTGCTTTCCTCGGTGCTTCTTCCCTCGAAGAACTGCTCCAATGCAGCAAAGCCCTCGGTTGATGTATTGATGGAGTCTGCCCATTCGGGAGTATGGCTGGTGAAGTCGATGTTCGTTGTGGAGCGTACTTGTGCCAAATCCTCTGCGTGGGTAAACAGCAGGATAAAACCTCCGTCATCGTGGTCAATGTCACGGTTTGTGCCGTAATTCTCGTCCAAAAGATCAATGCTGTACCGAAGATGGCTGAATACTTCGTCCGGCATTTCCTCTTTGTGGAGCTGGAAAGCCTTTCGTGTGCCGAACTTGAAAATCATAGGATTATCCTCCTAAATAAGATAGCCATGCAAACAACCGTCTGCATGGCTTCACGAGAATAATATATGGACAAAAAGTTGTTCATTCACAGATCCTTGCCAAAAAGAAAGGGACAGCCTGAAGTGAAAACGTCGCCGTCGCCGGCTTGCCGACAATTTGCCGACAAGCTGAATCGGCAGTGCGCCCTCAGCGTGGTTCAGAAGGGGAAAAATTAGATTCCGAAAAAGTTTGGAAAACAAAGCAAAAACACCAAGAATCCGAAGATTCTTGGTGCGAAATCTGGTGCGGGTGACAGGACTCGAACCTGCACGCTTTTGGCAGTGGAACCTAAATCCACCGAGTCTACCAATTCCACCACACCCGCATATGAATTGACAATTTAGAATTGACAATTATTTATTTGTGTCCCCTGTTGGACTTCGAGGGAGTGAGAGCTCAACTGCAAGAGAATGGTGGGTCTTTTTATTTGAGGTCATCCTCTTTGGAGATACAGCAGTCTATGAGGCCGATGATGGCGATAAAGGCGAAAATCCCGAAGAAGATGGTTGCCGGGATCCAATTTCCACCGATCTCGCCTCTATTTAGAAAAAAGGCAAAGGCTGAAATGCCCGATGTGGAAATCAGCAGCAGGCCGACATTCCACAAGATCTTCTTCATGCGCTTTTTCATCTACAACACCACCGGTTTGAGAATGGACAATTCTTTGTATAAGGTTACTTTTTCAAAACAGGTACGCAAGGCCAAGCAGAAAGTATGCTCCGGCAAAGACATAAAACATGATTGCGTACTTCCTAATTTTCTGTAAATACCCCTGACACAGCCAAAAAATGGTCATAATGAGTTGCAGCACAGAATCAGGAATGTCCCAGACATCAAATATCTTCAAAAAAACCATAATGCAATAAACAATACAGCAAAACAGACCAACGCAATGAGCAACTTTTTGAGTCTTCGTCATTTCTTTCCATTTCATTGCAAATCACACCTCTTTAGAATTGACACTTATTTTTCTGTACAATCCAACTTGATTCCAATGATTGCAGAAACGGCAAAGCTGAGGGAGAGCAGCAGCGCAGGGATCCATTTCAGGACGGGTTCACCGCCGACGGCAAGAATTACAAAGGCGGCAATGGCTAATACCGAAATCAGTAACAGCGCAATATGACTCCAATGAATCTTCTTCACGCAACGAACCCCCCTTTGCGCAAATGGTCTGTTCTTATTCTACCATGTGGTTTGTCTGCTGTCAAGCAAAAAAGCTCAGCGGTTGATTTCGGGGTTTTCCGTGCGGCAGAGGATAAAGTCTAAGCTGACGCGGTAAAAATCTGCCAGCTTCAAAAGGGTTTCCGTGGGCGGGATACGCTCGCCGTTTTCGTATTTGGAGAGGAGGGCTTGCTCAATGCCTGTCTGCATTTGCAGGGAAATTTGGGTATAGCCACGACTTTTCCGCAGGTACCTTAATTTGTTTTCCATATCATCACCACATGACATTATGTCATATTTTTGCTTGACATATATGACAATATGTCATATAATAACAGTGTTCCCTCTTTGCAGGTTTGTATCCCCCCTGTAGGAAGGAAAAAAGACACGCAATTTCCCGAAAAAGGAATTGCGTGTCTTGTTTTGGTTGTAGTGTGCGCACCGCACCCTGTCCCCCCTTTTGAAGGGGAGAACGGGGGGTTGCAAAATCAGAAGTGCATGCAGGCGCGTCAAGGATGCCGCGCGCTACGGCGCAATTCGGCAGTTCAGCGGGTCTCGAAAGTTCCTGCACGGACAACCCTCCGGCGCTTCGCGCCACCTCCCTTCAAAGGGAGGCCTATTAGATTCCCCCTTAAAAGGGGGACAGGGTGCGGCGCACCATCGAAAGTGCTTGCATTAAAAATCGGGATCGATGGAGAAGGTCATGGGGTGGCCATCAGGGTGGGGGAAGGACAGGCGGCAGGCGCACAGGGCGATGTTGCCGCCGTTTTTTGCGCCGTATTTGCGGTCGCCCCGCAGAGGATAGCCGCGAGAGGCAAACTGCACCCGAATCTGATGGGTGCGTCCCGTATACAGGCGCACGGCGACGAGGCTTTCCTCGCCTTCTTCCAACAGGGTGTAGGACAGGCACGCCTCTTTGACACCGTTTCGCTTGCGCTTGACCACATAGGTCTTGTTTTTGAAGCGGTCATGGTAGAGCAAATCCGTCCAATCGCCCTGCGCAGGGGGCTGTCCTTCACAGATGGCGCGATATTCCTTGCAAAAGCCCTCCATTTTCGACAAATGTGCGGCGGCGGCCTTGGTCTTGGCAAAGACCATCAGTCCCGACACCTCTTTATCCAGACGGTGAATGGGGAAAACCGAGCGGGGTGCCAGAAAATCCTCCATGGAGGGCTTGCCGCTTGCATCCTTGCAGGACAAAACGCCCCGTGGCTTGACACAGACCACAAGCTGTTCGTCTTCGTATAGAAGTTCCATAGCATGGCTCCTTTCCCATAGAATCTTTATTCTTTATTCTTTCTTATTCATTCTTTATTCTTTTGTGCAGGCACTACCGAAATTCCGAATGTACTTTATTCTTTGAGCTAAGCGACTTTATCATTCCTACAATAAAGAATAAAGAAGGCAACCCCCCTGTTTGAAATAGGAGCGATTGCCACCGGCAATCGGTTATCAAAATCGCTTCGCTATCCTCTTCAAAGGGGGATTGGTGCTGTGCATCAGCGATGGTGCGTGCAGGCGCGTCTAGGAAGCCGCGCGCTACGGGTGCGGTGCATCAGCGATGGTGCGTGCAGGCGCGTCTGGGAAGCCGCGCGCTACGGGTGCTGTGCATCAGCGATGGTGCGTACAGAGGGATTACGGTGGTGCATATGCGCACGGGGCGTCAGCGGATCCATGTTTTGCGCCAATAGGAATAGATGAACAGGGCGCACAGCAGGAGGTTATGGGCAATCATACAGCCCCAGGCGGCGGCAAGTCCTCCGCCGAAAAAGCGGGTGCAGATCGCCGTGCCCACGATGCGCACGCCCCACATACCCAGCAGATTGTACACAAAGGGCTGACGGGTGTTGCCCACGCCCAGCATCATGCCCTCCAAAATGATGGAAATGCCAAAGAAGGGCTCGGACAGAGCCACCATCCTAAGCACCGTACTGCCCAAGGAAATGACCTGTGTACTATCGGAGAACAAGCCCACAAGGGCGGGTGCCGAGGCAAACAGTGCCGCGCCGGACAGGATCATCAGGACGGTTTCGATAACCATGAACATCCGCGCCAGCTCCCGAATCCGTTCTTTTTCACCCGCGCCGTAGGCATTGCCTGCCAGGGTTGCGGCGGCGGTCTGCATACCATAGCCGGGGATGTAAAAAGCGGATTCCACCGTATTTGCAATGGTGTGGGCGGCAGTAGATGCTTCGCCCAAGGTGTTGATCATGGAGGCAAAGGCCACATAGCCCATGGAAGTGCCGAAGCGTTGCAGCATATTGGGAAGGGCGACCTTCATGCAGGGCAGGAGAATGGTTTTGTCCGGCTTAAGGGGCAGACCCTTGGGAGATACCAGCGGATGCCGCCACAGGACGACGGTAATATAGATGCCGCCGAAGCAGAAGGAAAGGGCACTTGCCAGTGCTGCGCCGATCACGCCCAGATCCGCGCCGTACATGGTAAATTCCAGCCCGAACAGGCTGATATTCCGCGTAGGATAGATCAGTAAAAAGTTGCCCACCACATTGAGAAGATTCACCATCAGACCCACCTTCATGGGTGTTTTGGTGTCTCCCGCAGCCCGCAGCACCGTGCCGAAAAGGATGCTTGCCGTGCGGGGCAGCATGGGGAGATATAAAATCAGGAAATATTTGGAGGCGGCCGCCTGCACACCCTTATCCACCTGCATCCAAACGGGAACCCAAGGGCTGACCACAGCCAGCAGCACCGTGAGAGTACTGCCCAGCAGCAAGGTCACCAGTACTGCTTGGGAGGTAGCATGGGCGGCGGCGGTTTTGTTTCCTGCGCCGCAGGAACGGGCAATAAAGGACAAAAAACCCACGCCGACGGCAGATATGGTACTGCCCACCAGCCATGCCACCGTGGAGGTGGCTCCGACAGCAGCCGTTGCGGAGGTTCCCAAAGAGCCTACCATGGCGGTATCGATGTATTGCACTGCCGTTTGCAACAACTGTTCCAGCATGGTGGGCCATGCCAGAGTCAAAATGGTCAGCAGCAATGCCTTGTCGCAATATTTTTTCAATCAACCGCCTCCGTTTTTGTAAATTCGGCTTATTTTTCGATAAAACGCTTCAGGGGTTTCTGCAAAAGCAGGACAAGCAGAACAGTGAGGATGGTGTTGGGCAGCATGTACGAGCCGTTGTACAGAATGGAGTAGATGGTCACGCTGTCGCCGTTCCAGCCAAAAATCGGCTCTACATAGGCGGCATAGATGGTCACGCCGCTGAGGAAATGGATGAAAAAGCGTCCCACACAGCCAATCAGTGCGCCCAGCCAGGCCAATTTTGCCCGACCACGGAGCAGACCCGCCAAACCCACCGCCATATACGCCAGGCTGTAGTCCAGCAGGATGCTCTCCCAGGTGATGCCGGCACCGCCGGTGAAGATGAATTTCAGGGTACCCATGACCAAGCCACTACCAAGGCCCCAAACCGTGCCCCACCGAAGACCGCAGAACACCATGGGCAGCATGGCAAGGGACAGGGAGCCGCCAAAACCGCCGAAGGCTAAGCCGATGGGGATTTCCAAATAGCTCAGTGCCAAAGCAAGGGCAGTGAGCAGGGCACATTCTGTCAGTGCCCGAAGCTGTTTGTTGTGTTTCATCGGGAAACACCTCCATAAAAAATTCCGCTATGCACCCATCCCGGAAAGCAGAGCGGAAGCCATCTTTTCCTACGACGGTACAAACCGTATCAGGTTCACGGGTCAGGGCGTACACGCCCACTCTCAGCCGGTTCACCGGCCCCCCGAAGAAGGTACATTTTATGCGGTTGTCCATAGGATAGCACAAATAAAAGCCCCTGTCAAGTTTTATCTTTTGGTGTCTTTCCCCTAATTTATATTTATTCTTTATTCTCTATTCTTTATTATTTATTCTTTTTTGCAGGCACTATCTAAGAAGATATGAATTGACACTTCGTGTCATGAATTGATGCTGATGCATCATGATTTCTCGCTTCGCTCCATGAATTGAATTGCAGCCTTATGCGCCGCAGCGCAATTCATGGCGAAGCCAATTCGTGATTGCCTGCAATCAATTCATGCTGCCGTAAGGCTGCAATTCATTTTCCTACCCCCTGCTCGGGGGCATAGTGCGGTGCGTTATCGGGGGGCTTATGTAGGCTCAGGGCATTTCATAGAGCTTTTTTGCGCTATGGTAGCCCTGGGGCTTATAGCAGATGGAGCCAATGCGGGGGCCGGAGACACCGTACTTGGGTGAGTAGCCAAATAGGTTTACATAACGCTCTAAGTCGCCGCACTCCCTGCACATTTCCCGCAGGACCTCCACCGTTGCCCGCACATCGTCAATGGCACGGTGGGAGTTGCAAACCTTATCCGTAAGCCCGTACGCTTCAATGGCATTACACAGCTTGTGCGGGTAGGGATGGCGATCCCGATAGACGGTGAGTAAGTCTAACTTGGGCTGGTTCTGCAAAATGCGGGCGTCGCCGTGTTTGCTCAGCAGGTAGTATAGGAATAAGAGGTCAAACTGGGCATTATATGCCATAATCATGGTGTTTGGTGTGAAAAGCTGTCCCAAAAGTTGGCAAATCTCCTGCTTGGAGATGCCCTCCTCCCGCAGCATTTCGTCGGTGATGCCCGTCAGCTCCACGATTTTCGGGTTGAGCTTGCGGTCATCCGTACGGCGCACAAACTCATCCACCTCAGCCACCACCTGCCAGCCCTCGTGCCATTCCAGCCGCACGGCGGAAAACTCGATGATTTCGTCATTCTGAAAGCTCAAACCGCTGGTTTCCGTGTCCAGCACTACAATAGCATCGCAGATATTATGTAAACTATCCATTTGATCGCTCCTCTGTTTTTCTGCCGCAATTATAGCATATGCCCAAGCAAATTTCAATCATAAGCCGGAATTTATAACGCGCTTTCGTAATAACGCCGTAGGGGCGAACTGTGTTCGCCCGAACCGCGAAGCGGCAGACGGTACGCATGACCAACATCGTACAAATTCGGTGGT
>JAZOAV010000185.1:0-5427 GCA_045595645.1 Faecousia sp. | reverse complement strand
CCCCTGCGAGCCTCCTTCGGGAGGCTCGCTTTTTGTATAATGAAGGGGCTGTCTCAAAATGTATATGTAGGGAATGACCTATGTGTCATTCCATAGAATATTCCTCAAAATATGCAATAAGGAACGGCACATGAGCCGTTTCCTACAGTTAGAATTTAATAAATATTCATTTTCGGGGCTGTTTCATTCATTCTGAGACAGCCCCACGCAGTCCAAAAGTTCCGTTTTTCTGTTAACTTTCGGCGAATACGCAACATTTATGTGCGGGCGATTCGTGAATCGCCCCTACGATACAGGTTCTTTGACACACTCAGGAGGCTGTAAAAGAAAATGTATATACATCCAAAGAGACGGCGGGAGCAAGCCCCCGCCCTACAAACATGTCAAGTAAGACACCGTGGGTTTACTCCCGCCGTGAGGCTGTCATATAAATCAGCACGGAATATTTATGCGTTATTGTACAGCCCCTTATTGCATATTTTGAGGAATGTTCTGCGGAACGACACACGCTCCCTGCGGCGGTTAGCGGTTTTTGTTCCAGGTTTTGACCACGGGATTGGCGCGGAGTTGGCGGAAGAAGTCCCGCAGCAGAGCGGCAGCTTCCTCCTCCAAGACGCCCGCCGTGACTTGAGGGCGGCTATTATAAGGCAGGGCGAAAAGATTGGTCACGCTGCCACAGGAGCCCGCCTTACTGTCAGTGGCACCGTAGACCAAACGGGGCAGACGGGCATTGATGATGGCACCTGCGCACATGGGGCAGGGCTCTAAGGTGACATACATGGTACAACGCCACAAGCGCCAGCCTCCAAGGGTGCGGCATGCTTGGTCAATGGCCTCCAATTCCGCATGAGACAGGGCATTTTTCGACTTCTCCCGCCGATTGCGCCCACGACCAACGATGGTATCTCCATCCACGATCACACAGCCCACCGGTACTTCTCCTTCTGCCGCTGCCTGCGCAGCCAGTTCCAGCGCTTCGCGCATAAATCGTTCATCCATTTTGCTGCCTCCTGTTTCTCTCTCTACAAATGGGGCTTCTCCTGCATTGAGCAGGGTCGCCAAAATTGCGGCGGCATCCTGCTCCCCAATATCGGGGCGCAGATGTCCTCGAAGCCGCAGCAGCAGCTCCTGCAATACGGGAGTATCGGCTTCGCCGCTCTCTCCCGTCAATAAAAAATCGGTGGTCACACCGAACAGCCTTGCCATGGCGATCAGCAGCTCCATAGAGGGCTCCCGACGGTCCTGCTCATACATCCCCACTGCGCTGGCACTCAAGCACAGTTGGCTTGCCAGCTCCTTTTGGGACAGCCCGCAACGACGGCGCAGGCATGCGATTCTCATACCGAGCATAGAATTCCTCCTTCGCTCCTGACCCTATCATTTTTGGAAAAGGGAAAAATGACAGCCTTTGTCGAAGACTATTGTTTCCCTTGACACTACACAAATCGTGTAGTAAACTGTATTTATAGTTGGTTTTCTCCTTCGGTTGCCCTTGGATAAGCTGGACGAAAAGGAACCTTAACATAGGGGGGTGAAACAGTGAAGGAGAAATGGCTTTACCGCTGTGAGATCTGCGCGCAAGAGCGACAGAAGGGGGAGCTGTGCTACCGTATCGAGGGAAATTACATCTGCCCGGACTGTCTCGGTCTCTTTGCACAACGGTATTTTCGCGCGGCACTGGAAGTCCTGTGAAGCTGCAAGAGCTGTCTGCGGGCTACGAGGCGGCTGCGGTATTGCTGCGCGCCAAGCTGAAGGTTCTGCGCGCCCGTCTGCGGGCCAGCGACGATGCCCAAAAACGGGCCTCTTTGAAATGGGAAATCGCACTTTTGGCAGAGATTCTGACCCAATGCAACGAATTGGCCGATTTGACGGCCCACTATTACGAAAGGGGCTACTATCGCAATGAAAAATATACTCTTTGAATACTCTGACATCCGTTTGCCCAAGGAGGTGCAGCTTCGGCGCATCCGCAGGGTCATCGAAAACGAGCTGACTCCTACACAGCGGGATGTAGTGCTGGGAATTTATTTTGAGCAGAAAACACAGACCCAAATTGCGCAGGAACGGGGCGTGTGCCGTTCTACCGTTTGCCGCACCCTCCATCGGGCAGAAAACCGCCTGCGCCGCTGTTTGCGTTATTGAGTATAGGGGAACGACCTCGTGTCGTTCCTTTTTTTATTTCCGCCCCTACGATTTCTAAAGAAGATGTTGCGTTATCGGTTGTGCGCACATTTGTCGATATGCCGCTATGCGGCTCGATATTTTTGCTTTGCAAAATCGATATATCGCTCTGCGATTCGATATGATATTAATCCCTCTCGCCCCGCAGGGCATATCGAGTGCGTAGCACATATCGAGCGCAGGGCGCATATCGAAAATCCCGCAAGGGATTTATATCGATGAGGGCAACGCCCTCAATTCAGGCTGTTTTCCTGTGCCAGCAGGGCATCAATGGCGTCTTGCAGGGCGGGAAGTATGGGGGCATTGACGCTTGCGGCGGCGGCATCCTGTGCCTGCTTCAGCAAGGTCAGGTCTGTCGCCAAATTGCCCAGACGGAAGAAGGGCAGACCGTGCTGGCGGTTGCCGAAGAAATCTCCCGGGCCTCGCTGTTTCAGGTCTTCTCTTGCAATGGCGAAGCCGTCGGTGGTCTTGCAGAACGCTTTTAATCGCTGTTTCGTGTCTGCTGTTTGGGTGTCGGACACCAAAACGCAGTAGGAGGCAATGTCGCCCCGTCCGATGCGCCCTCTGAGCTGGTGAAGCTGAGAAAGTCCGAAGCGGTCGGCATTTTCAATGACCATCAGACTGGCATTGGGTACATCCACGCCCACTTCAATGACGGTGGTGGAGACTAAAATATCGTATTCTCCTGCGGCGAAGGCTGCCATAGTGCTCTCTTTTTCACTGCCCTTCATTTTGCCGTGGAGCAGGGCGACCTGCAGATTGGGGAAGACATAGGATTTCAAGGTTTCTGCCCACTGCTCGGCGGCCTTGAGGGATTCGGTTTCGCTTTCCTCGATGGCGGGACAGACGATGAACACCTGATGTCCCTCGTCCGCCTGCTTGCGGATGAAATTGTTCAACCGTGCCCGATATCCCTCGTCCACCAAAAAACTCTCCACAGGACGGCGGCCGGGGGGCAGCTCGTCCACCACGGAAACCTCCAAATCTCCGTAGAGAATCAGCGCCAGCGTGCGGGGAATGGGCGTGGCAGACATAATGAGCAAATGGGGCTGTTCGCCCTTAGCAAGGAGTGCCGCCCGTTGAGCAACGCCGAAGCGGTGCTGTTCGTCGGCAATGACCAAGCCCAAATCCGCAAAGGCAGTGGCCTCCGACAGCAGGGCATGGGTGCCGATAATCAGATCGATCTCGCCCTTGGCCAGTGCCTCCCGACACTGCTTTTTCTCGCTGAGCTTCATGGAGCCCACCAGCAGGGCGGTTTTCAGCCCAAGTCCTGCAAACAGGGGCGCAAGGCGGTCAAAATGCTGGCGTGCCAAAATTTCTGTAGGTGCCATAAATGCCACCTGCCGCCGATTTTTCATGCACACAAAGGCGGCAGCCGCCGCAACCATGGTCTTACCGCAGCCCACATCGCCCTGCACCAAGCGGCTCATGGGCTTGCCACGGCGAAAATCGTCCAAAATTTCCCCAATGACCCGCATTTGGGCATTGGTCAAACGGAAGGGCAGGGCGGCGTAGAAGTCGCCTGCCTCTGTATTCATGGGTGGAACGCGATTTTCGTCCCGTTTCGCCCGCAGAATGGACAAGGCCGCGGAAAAGATGTAAAACTCTTCAAAAATCAAGCTCCTGCGTGCCTGCTCCACCTCCTCCATAGAGGCTGGGTGGTGGATGCGACGCAGGGCTTCTGCCCGATTCCACAGGCCGTATTGGGCTAAAATATCCTCCCTCACTCGCTCAGGCGGCTCGTAGCGTTCCAATGCCCGATGCACCGCCTGAGAAACCTGCTTGGAGGTCAGTCCCGCCGTGAGGGGATAGATGGGCACGATGCAACGGGTCACACCACTCACATCGTCCAAGCCCTCAAACAGGGGATTGGTCATGCCATAGCCCATGTAGTCCCCCGTCAGAGTGCCGTAAAAGACATAGCTCTCCCCGCGAAACAGCCGCTCAGCGGCGTAGCTTGCGTTAAAAAAGGTGAGATGCAGTCGGGCAGTGTGGTCAGCTACCGTGACCTTCATCAGCTCTAAGCTGCGGCCCTCTCCCTTGGGAATACGATAAGTCTGGGGCGTTGTCACCACGGAAGCCACAAAGCAGGCAGGCTTGCCTACCTCCAACGAAGCAATGGGTATCAAACGGGTTCTATCCTCGTAATCCCGTGGGTAGAGCTGTATCAAATCCTCGATCGTTTGCACGCCCAGCTTGGCAAACAGCTCTGCTTTTTTCGGCCCGATGCCCGACAATGTGCGAATGTGCATTCCCATCCCTTCCTTTCTGCCCCATATTATAAACTATTTTTTTCTGTCTTGCAACAGAGAAAAGGACGACCGCTACAAAAGTAGAGCCGTCCTTTTTCTTATTCCATTGCCTCGGCGGTAATGACGGAGATTTCGTAAGCGGTACGCTGTTGGCTCTCCTCACCCAGCACCTTGATGTAATTGCGGCTTTGCAGACGACCTGTGAGGAACAGCTCCGTACCCACGGGATAATAGGATGCCTCCCGTGCCTTGCCGCCCCAAAGGATGCAGGGCAAATAGTCCGCCCGATGATAGCTGCGATTCACCGCCAGCATCACATCGCAGATTTCCCGTCCCAAAGGAGTGCGACGGTACACAGGCTCCTTGCAAATACTACCCCGCAGTGTCACCCGATTGTCGTGGGGCAGCTCGGTCGGCTCTATGCTGTCAGCCAATACGGAGATGATCAGATGCCGCCCATCGGGACTGCGGCTGTTATAGGAGCGAATCTGCCCCATGACACACAGAGCAGTGCCCTCTCCGATCTCCGTGCGGCGCAACAGGCTTTCGGAAGCTAAAATTTGCAAAACATCCACCGCTCCCGACAGACGGGTGACCTCCAGAGGAAACCGGTAAAATCGTCTGCCGTGGTTGCTGTGCGAAAATTCCGGCGGCGAAGTCAGCACGCCGATGAGGGTAATGTGATTTTCGTGTTGTTCCATATTTCCACCTCTTGTTCAGGAAGCTCTGATGAAATCTGCAAGAGCAATCAGCGAGGTATTTTGTCTCAAATTGAGACATGAAAAACGCAGGAATACTTTGTGTATTTCAAGTTTTTCGTGGCGAAAAGTCGGGGCAAAAGACCTGCTGCGTGCCGAAGCCGATTTCTTCAGAGTTTCCTTTGGTTATCTGAGTATATTCCAAGAGACAGGGAGTTATGAATGAGAAAATTGTAGTGGCGGACTGTGTGTCGCCCAAGTCGGGTCGTAGCCATGTCGTTCTGTGGGCCAAGGAG
>JAZOAV010000184.1:0-22388 GCA_045595645.1 Faecousia sp. | reverse complement strand
CACATGGTTGTGGATATCGGCGGCGGCACTACGGATGTGGGCGTGCTGACCCTCAGTGGTGTGGCACATTCTGCATCTCTGCCCGTGGCGGGCATGGCCTTTGACGAGGCGATCATCAAGTATCTGCTGCGCCACTACGGTATCCTTGTGGGAGAAAATACCGCCGAGGATATCAAGCTGAATATCGGCTGTGTGGAACCGCGTCCCGATGTGCAGCAAATGTTGGTCAAGGGCAGAGACGCCCAGACGGGCTTGGCAAAGGAGGTTGTTGTGACCTCTGAGGATATGCTCGAGGCACTGCGTCGCCCTGCCCGTCAGATTGCCGAAGAGGTTGCCGATGTGCTGCGGCAGATCACGCCGGAGCTGGTGTCGGATATTCAGAGAAACGGGATTGTTCTCGCCGGCGGCGGCGGTCAGCTCTGGGGCATGGACTTGCTGATTCAGGACCGGACAGGCATGAAATGTATGTTGGCAGATGATGCGGACTCCTGCGTGGCTTATGGCTGCGGCAAAGCTCTCGCGTGGATGAATCGGATGCAGGAGGGTACCATCAACATCGCAAGAAGACGGCAGCTCAAGGACTAACGAGATTGGAGGGAGCCTATGGAAGATCAGAAAAACAACCTTCCCCCAATGGAATGGGAGGAATGGGATGCGGCCAGCGTGCTGTACTTCAAAAAGGCGGGAATTACGCCTGTGAGTGAGCAGTCGAAACCGGAAACGCAGCCGGATCCGGAAAAGGAGTCTACACCAACGGAACAAAAGCGTTCCGCCTTGCCTGAGGCTCCGGTGCGCCGTCCTCGCGAAAGGCGCAAGCCCCGTCCCAATTACAAGGGCTGGGCCATCCTGATTGGCGCGGCAGTGCTGGCGATTTTGCTGCTTGTTCTGCTGATTTACGGGGTGGTTGCCTTGGCGTCCTCGGCAAGTGAACCGAAGGAGACGACGGAAGCCACAACTACCACGGAAACAGAGCCCACCACAACGGTGGATTATGAAGCCCTTGCCGCGGACCTGTTAAAGACAGCGGAGCGGCAGGCGGCGATGTATGATTACGATACTGCCATTGACACCCTGCGAAGCTACGGCACAGGCTGGGCGCAGCGACAGGAGTTTGCCGAAGCCAAGGCTCGCTTCGAGGCGGCGAAGGCGGAAACCGTCCGTTGGGCGGATACCACCACTATCCCTCATGTGTTCTTCCATAGCCTGATTGCAGATACGGAACGCTGCTTTGACGGTGACGAGGACGAAGATGGCTACAATCTGTATATGACCACCATTTATGAGTTCAACGCCATGCTGGAGCAGATGTATGCGCGGGGCTATGTGCTGGTGGGCATTCACGACATCGCCAAGTTGACCACCGACGAGAACGGCAAGCAGGTCTACCGTCAGGGAGATATCTATCTGCCTGACGGCAAGATTCCTGTGGTCATGTCCCAGGACGATGTGAACTACTATGAGTACATGAGTGACGGAGACGGGGACAGAATGCCGGATGCAGGGGGCGACGGCTTTGCCAATAAGCTGCTGCTGAAGGACGGAACCGTGGTCTGTGAATATGTTACCGCCGAAGGAAAGACAGTTTACGGCGACTACGATTTGGTGCCCATCTTGGAGCGTTTTGTAGAGGCGCATCCCGATTTTTCTTACCGTGGAGCCAAGGCTATCATTGCCTTGACGGGTTTTGAGGGTGTCTACGGCTATCGCACCCATCCCGAATGGGAAGAGCTGTTGGGCAAAGCGGCTTATCAGAAGGAAGTGCGAGAAGCCAAGAAGCTGACCGCATGGCTGAAGGAAAACGGCTGGGAAATCGCCAGCCACAGCTACGGACACCCCGGCTACGGCAATATTTCTGTCGAGCGAGTGATTTCCGATGTGCAGAAGTGGGAAGATCAGGTACAGCCCATCGTGGGGGATACGGACATCTTCATCTACCCCTACGGCAATGACATCGCGGGCATTGAGAAGTATTCCGGCGAGAAGTATCAAGCCATGTATGAGGCAGGCTATCGCTACTTCTGCAATGTGGACTCCGCAGATTACTGGGTGCAGATTTGGGACGACTATGTGCGTCAGGGTCGCCGCAATTTGGACGGCTATCGCATGTGGCATAACCCCGAAATGCTGGACGACCTGTTTGATGTGGAAACGGTCTTTGACCCCGCCCGTCCTACCCCTGTACCCTCCTTATGATCGAAGAACCGATTGAGTACAGCACTCAATCGGTTCTTTGCTTTTGTGGCTCAATCAGCTTTGCACCCTCGGTGTCGAGCTTGAGAGAGAGAACTTGCCATGTGGGAAGGACTTTGGGCAGCTCTGCTTGCAGGCGAAGGCCAACCTCGTCGTTGTCTGCGATGCACAGACAGGTGGGGCCCGCACCCGAAATGCAGAAGGAAGCGGCACCGCAAGCTTTGGCGATGGCTTCTGCTTGGTCGTAACCTGCAATCAAGCCCTTACGGTAGGGCTGGTGGAGACGATCATTGAGGGCGAAGGAGATCATTTCAATGTCTGCTGTCTCCAAGGCACGCAAAAGCAGTGCCGCATGGGAAATATTGAACACTGCATCGGCAAAGGGCACTTGCTTGGGCAGAATCGCACGGGCTTTTTCTGTACTGAGGTGGAAATCGGGAATCAGCGTGAGAAAGCGCAGCTTTTCCGACAGGGGAAAGCGCGCCATCACGGGTCTGCCGTCGCGCATCAGGCTTGCGGTCATGCCGCCGTAGATGGCGGGTGCGAGGTTGTCCGGATGCCCCTCTACCAAGGTGCAAAGGTAGAGCAGATCTTCGCGGGAAAGACGGTTGCCGTGCAGCGCGTTGGCTGCCATAGCCCCTGCAACCAGCATGGCAGAGGAGGAGCCAAGTCCACGGCAGACAGGGATTTCGGAATGGATCTGTAAGCGCAGCGCATCCATGGGAAGCCCCATGGCATGCATAGCATCCCGATATGCCACAATGGAGAGATTGTCGGCGTTGCAGAATTCCTCGGGACAGCCGAAAATTTCCAAGCCATTTTCGATGATCTCAAAGGTGTAGGTGTTGTAAAGAGAGAGGGCACAGCCGAAGGAATCAAAGCCGGGGCCTAAGTTGGCACTGGTGGCCGGCACACGGACGCTTATTTGTTCCATTGGGCGATCCTCCCAAGCACATAGTCCTGCATTTGTTCCCGATCGATGACATCGGTATGCAGAACGGGTTTTTCCTGTAGCTGCGCCAGCGCGGGCGGCACGGGAACGCCTGTGATGGCGTGCAAGCGGCGCATGACCTCAAATTCGTCCTCCGAAACGGGCTCGCCCAGCGCGGATAATACAGCGGCGGGG
This sequence comes from Faecousia sp., assembly GCA_045595645.1. Taxonomy (GTDB): domain Bacteria; phylum Bacillota; class Clostridia; order Oscillospirales; family Oscillospiraceae; genus JAZOXB01. Next base: position 19,072 of record JAZOAV010000184.1, on the reverse strand, counting down.
AACTTGTAGGCAGAAGCAGTGGAGAGGATCACGAGAGGATGGCTGCTTGCAATATCATCTGCAACCCGCCATGCGACAGCCGTGTGGGTATCCATCAGGTAGCCATGCTCCCGCCAAACTCTGCCAATGGTTTCCTTTGTTTGTGCATCATCGCAGCAGCCGCAGGCAAACTCCGCCTTCAGTTTGGCAAGAAGCTCTGCGCTGACGGTGTATGCGCCTTCCTCCTTCAGCTTGTGCATATAGCCTGCCACTTCTTCCGTGTCTTCGCACAGCAGATACAGCAGCCGCTCCAAATTGCTGGAAACAAGAATATCCATGGAGGGCGAAAGGGTCTTATGGAAAGGACGGCGGCGGTCATAGCAGCCCGTACGCAGGAAGTCTGTCAAAACATCGTTTTGGTTGGAGGCGCAGACCAGAGTGCCCACAGGCAAACCTAATTTTTTGGCATAATATCCGGCTAAAATATCTCCAAAATTTCCTGTAGGCACAACAAAATCTACCAAATCGCCCAGCGCAATGCGACCGACTTTCAATAGCTCGGCATACGCCTTGAAATAGTACACCACCTGCGGGGCAAGCCTTCCGATGTTGATGGAGTTGGCAGAGGACAGGCGTGTGCCGCAGTTTTCAGGCACGCCGGCTGCAAAAATGGCTTTTACGCCGGTCTGCGTATCGTCAAAATTGCCTCGTACGGCGCAGACACAGACATTTTCCCCTTCCTGTGTGACCATCTGTGCCTTTTGCACGGCAGATACGCCCTCGTAGGGATAGAACACGATGATTTTGGTTCCGGCTACATTTTGGAAGCCGGCAAGTGCCGCCTTGCCCGTATCGCCGGAGGTGGCAGTGAGAATCAGAATTTCATCCGTAACACCTTCTTGTGCTTTGGCTTGCGTAATGAGCTGGGGCAGCATGGACAAGGCGACATCCTTGAAAGCAGAGGTGGGGCCACGGAACAGCTCCAACACATAGCGCTCACCTACAGCAGCCAAGGGGGTCAGCTCGTCAGTTTCAAACTTGCCGCGGTAGGCTTTTTCCACCAATTCGGGCATATGTTGCACATCGGGCAGCAGATGGGACAGAATTTTTTCTGCCATGCCAAGGGTGTCCAGCTTTAAAATCGACTGCCAATCAAACTCCTGCAAGGGTGCAACGAACAAGCCGCCGTCCGGTGCAAGACCGCGCAGAACGGCGGCTGCCGCCGTAGCTGTCAAGCGGTCAGATCGTGTGCTTTGATAGTTCATAAAAATTCCCTTCCCTGTTTACAGGCTTCGACAGAAGCTTTGCAAACAGCTAATTTTTTTCTTGCGTTATGACAAAATATATGATACAATATTTGTCATAAAAATTCAAGTGTTTTTCAGAGAAAAACACTTGACCGCGAGAGAAGGCGATTTAATGCGTAAAAAACCCATGCAGATCGCCCTGCTGGGCTTTGGCACAGTGGGTGGCGGCGTTTATGAATTTGTGCAGGAGCGGGAGGACATGCAGCTTTGCTATGTCCTCAGCCGCAGACCGCGCCCTGAACTGCAATGCGCGGTTACGGACGATTTTACCACCATCGTCAACGATCCTAAGGTGGATGTTGTGATTGAGGCCATCGGCGGCATGCACCCTGCCTATGAGTATGTGAAGGCTGCTTTGCAGGCAGGAAAGCATGTGATTACTGCCAACAAGCTGCTCATTGCGGCTCACTATCGGGAGTTAGTGGAGCTGGCGGCGAAAAAAGGCGTTGCTCTGCGCTGCTCCGCAGCCGTTGGCGGAGGAATCCCGTGGTTGGCAAATTTAGAGCGCACTTTAGAGCAGGAGCCCATCCTGCGCATCAGCGGCATTATGAACGGTACGACCAATTATATTCTTGACAGCATGCACAGCCATGATATGGATTTTGATGCGGCTCTGCGGGAGGCACAGCGTTTGGGCTATGCTGAGGCAGATCCGGCGGCAGACTTAAACGGCGGCGATATCCGTCGAAAGCTGGTCATTTCTGCAAACATTGCCTTTGGCTGCGTGCTGCAAGAGGAGGAGATTGCCGTATTCGGTATCGATCGGCTGCGTACGGAGGATGTGTGGGCCTGCAAAAAAATGGGTCGTGTGTGCAAGATGATTGCATCGGCAAGAAATCTGGATGGCTGCGTGGCTGCTTACATTGAGCCTGCCTTCATGCCGCCGGAGATGCACGAAGCTGCCGTGCCGCAGAATTTCAATTTGATTTCCCTGACGGGGCAGCACATTGGCAAGCAGAGCTTTTACGGACAGGGTGCGGGACGATATCCCACGGCCTATAATGTGTTGCAGGACTGTGTGGATGTGCGAAACGGTTTGATTGGCTTCTACACCGACCGCTTGCAGGACAGAAGGGTGGATAACTCCGGCGTGGTACGAAGCTACTATGTTCGTACGGGCAGCATCGACAAATGGCTACAGCCTCGCGTAGAAAAAATTCTTGACGGCGGCGTGCTCACGAAGCCCGTATCAGTAGCCGAAATACACGCATGGGCAAAGGACCGTGATTGCTTTATTGCTTCCATCAGATAAGGAGAACATATGTTGAAGGTTTTGAAATTTGGCGGCACCTCTATGGCAGATGCCACGCAATATAAGAAAATTAAGGATATTGTCATGTCCGACCCGTCCCGCCGTGTGGTGGTTGTTTCCGCAGCGGGCAAGCGTTTCCCTGAGGACAACAAAATCACCGACCTGCTGTATCTGTGCCATGCCCATATGCAGTATGGTGTGTCCTATATGCCCATCTTTGATATGATTCGTGAGCGTTATGTTTCCATTCGGGACGAGCTGAAGCTGCGCCGTAACATTGAAGCGGAGCTGGATATCCTACAGGATAAGATGGAACACGGTATTTCCCGTGAGGAGCTGGTTTCCCGTGGAGAATACCTGTCTGCGATTTTGATGGCGGACTACTTGGGCTTCCCCTTCGTCGATGCCAGCCGTTGGCTGTTTTTCCACTACGACGGCACCATCGATCAGGAAAAATCCTATGCGACCCTGCGTGGCATTGTCCGTGACGGCTGTGCGGTCATTCCCGGCTTTTACGGTCTGATGCCTGATGGCAAGATCCGCACCCTGACACGGGGCGGCTCGGATATCACGGGCGCATTGGCTGCTGCCGCTCTGAGTGCGGATGTGTATGAAAACTGGACGGATGTTTCCGGCATTCTCATGGCAGATCCCCGTATTGTGGAAAATCCCCGCCCTATTGAACGGGCCACCTACAGTGAGCTGCGCCAGCTCTCTTACAGCGGTGCGCAGGTGCTGCACGAGATGACCGTGTTCCCCGTGAGGGAGAAGAATATCCCTCTGAATATTCGCAACACCAATGCGCCGGAGCACCCGGGCACCTTGGTCTGCGAAGAATTTCGGGAATCCACAGCGGAACGCCATCGTTTTGTGACAGGCATTGCCGGAAAGTGCGATTACTCCGCTGTGACCATCCATAAAAAGGGAATGGCAGGCTCCGTTGGGAACCTGCGCAACATGGCTGAAATTTTTGAGAATCATACGGTGCCCATCTGCTATACGCCCACGGGAATCGACTGTATTTCCATGGTTTGTCCCACGGAAAAGCTCACGCCCCATCTGTACTCCTTGACCGATGATCTGCGGCGGGAAATGCGGCCGGACAGCATTAAAGTGACGGATAACATTGCGATCATTGCTGTTGTCGGACGAAAGATGGCTTATCGTACCGGTACAGCCGGCAAGATTTTCGAGGCACTTGGTGCGGCCAATATCAATATCCGTATGATTTCTCAGGGACCGGAGGAACTGAATATCCTCGTTGGCGTGGATCGGAAGGATTACGCCAACGCCATCCGTGTTCTGTATAATGCCTTTGTAAAATGAAAAAATGATTCTATCCTCCGATAATGTATGTAGGGAACGACCTGTGTGTCGTTCCCTACAAGAATATCGACCGATATTACGATTTTTGCGACAAGAGCGACTGCAACAGGGAGAGAATTTTCTTCCCCTGCATTTTTTCGTTCTTCTCCTGTAACACAAATTGCTGTCCCTTTGCCCCCAAGGCCTGGCGGGCGTTTGAATCCATACCAAAGACCTGTCGGATACATTCCGTCAGGGCTTGGCTCGAATTGTCCTCGGGTTGCAGAATGAAGGGGGCATATTCCTTGGGCATGCCGTCCAGCTGATAGGCAAGGACGGGCTTGCCCGCCGCCAAATACTCCATGGTTTTGGAGGGGAAGCTGTACTTGGTGAATTCTCCGATGTTTTTGCGGGGGTTGATCAGGGCGGCGGCGTTCATTTGCAGGGCATGGGCACGAGCATGCTCCACCACACCCAAGAAGACAAGATTCTTATGCTGAGCCGCTAACGCTGTCAGCCAGGCATCGCTGTCGCCGGTGCCGCAGATGACGAATTTGACATCGGGCAGCTTCGCATCCAAAAAAGCCAGCACCGCATCCCGCAGACCGTAGCACGCATGGGTCGTGCCTGTGTAGAGAAGGTATGTGCCATATTCGGTGATGGGAGCAACGCTGCCGGCATCGGCCTTGTCTGCAATGCCCTCCACAACGGCAAAGGGCTTGTCCCATCCCAGATATTCGGCGGTTTGTCTGGTTAAGGGTACAATGGCATCCACATGTTTCAGACGATGGCGAAAAAGCTTGTCTGCCACACGCTGGTAGAGACGATGGGGCAGGGAAAGCCGTCCCACATTGTTGAATTCCGGCAAATCGGGGATGACAACGATGGTTTTCAGGCCCTTTTTCCGACAATCGGAATAGGCCCTTGTAAAGCTCAAATCGGCAGAATAGAAGATGGCTGCATCGATGTTTTGTTCCTTCAAAACCTGTTTACAGCTTTTGCGGATGTCCCGTGGCAGAGTGAACTGCTTTTTGATGCGCATGTTGTCGTAACCAATGTTGTAGTCTGCAATCTGCTGTCCCTCTCTATGGCTAAAACGCTGTGTCGGAATATACCGTTCTTTGTAGTTGTGGGGATAGCTGTCCACAGGCAGAACATTGTGCAAAATCACCTGACAGTCGGGATGGGCCTCCAGACCGGCAATGATTTTTTTCTGCAAGCGGTCGCCGGAGGCATACATTCCCGAGGGTGCGTTTTGTTTCACCTGTTCTTGCAGAGCTTCGGGAATCAAGCGGGAGAAAAAGAGAATATTCATGGAGTTTTCCCTCCAAAGTTTGTTGTTTGGGATATATTATACTCTAAAATACCAAATATTTCAAGGACAACAATGTAGGATTCCTTCGCGAAGTTGTCAAAAAAAACAGGCTGCACCGAAGGGTACAGCCTGTGTGCTTATTCATCTGCATTGCGACGAAGCACCAAAAGGAGATAAACCGTGCGCAGGAGAAGATAGAGACCCGTGGCGAGCAGGACATACTGTGCTATCTGTTCCCATGAAGCGCGGGAAAGCTCGGCGGGATTGTTCTGTGCGCTGTCTACAATGTTGTAGCGCATCACATAATCACAGCCCTCAGTGCGCAAAAGCTCCACACTGTCGCCCACCTGCAACTCCTCACCTACGGCGCAGTAGTAATCCTCACCGTTGATGCGCAAATAGGCACCGGTGTACTCCTGATGATTTAGAGTGTAGGAGGGGGCCCAAACATAATTGCGACGCTCCATGTCCTCAACCTGTCCCGCAATACGCTCCGTGGTAGCGTTGATGGAAAAACTGTTGGTGGGCAACAAAATCAAGGAGGCAGACAGGAGCAGAAGAATCAGGAATGTACAGCCGCACAGCAGATCGGGGATGGCAAAACGGCTCTTGTGATGAAATTTGCCGGGGAGCCAACGGAGCAATGGGAGCAGCAACAAGGCAAGGGACAACAGATGGAGAAGCAGTGTCCATACCTCGGCATTGTAATAGATATCCTTACTGAGAATCATAGTGCCTCCTGAGGGGTTCACATTATTTCCGAATTGTTGGGGTGTTTCATACAAAGGGACATAAAATTGGTGGAAAATGTCATTTTTATATTATCATGCTACATTCCAAAAGTCAACGAGGATTTTGCAGTTTTGGCAAGAAAATAAGAAGAAATTTGTCAGTGTGCTGGCGGAAAAAGACGATTATTTTTCGGGGAAGGGCTATCATTTGGGAGAAAAATTTGGTATAATGATTAGAAAAACAGGAGGGTCTGCCATGGCCACTGAGAAAATATATTATGTAAACCAATATGAAATCCAAATGGATGCCCTTGTGCGCTCCTGCGAGGAGGTCAAGGGCGGTTGGAGAGTGCTGCTGGATCGCACGGTGTTTTTTCCCACAGGCGGCGGGCAGCCCTGTGACCTGGGCACTTTAGGCGATGCCCGTGTGTTGGATGTGAGCGATGAGGATGGCGAAGTTGTCCATCTCTGCGACCGTCCATTGCCTGTTGGTGCACAGGTGCATGGGGAAATTGATTGGGCGCGCCGTTTTTCCCTGATGCAGAATCACTCGGGTGAGCAGCTTGTCTCGGGCATTGTTCACAGTCGATTTGGGTATGATAATGTGGGCTTCCACATGGGAAGCGAGGTCATTACCATTGATTTCAGCGGAGAACTCAGTCCTGAAGTCCTGCGGGAAATAGAGGCAGAGGCCAATGCCGCTGTCTATCGCAATATTCCCTGCAAGACCTTTTGGCCCGACCCCGAAACCCTCCGCACGCTGCCCTATCGCAAGAAGAAGGAGCTGACGGGACAGGTGCGGCTGGTGCAGTTCTCGGATATCGATTTGTGCGCCTGCTGCGGCCTGCATGTGGCCCACAGCGGCGAAATTGGACTCATTAAGCTCTTGTCTACGACCAAATTCCATCAGGGCTCCCGTGTGGAGCTGCTGTGCGGCAGTCGCGCCTTCGCTTACCTCAATGGTGTATACGACCAAAATCGAGAAAATGGTGCCATGCTGTCTGCCAAGCCCATGGAAACCGCCGCTGCTTTGCGCCGCCTTTTGGACGAACAGCGCAAATTGGAGCTGCGTTGCGGCCATTTGGAGGCACAGCTCTTTGCTCTCCGCGCCAAGATGCTGGAAAACAGCGGCGATGTGCTCTTGATTGAAGAAGCCATGAGCGGGGAATCTACCCGCCGCCTGTGCGATGCGGTCATGCAGCGTTGCGGCGGTGTCTGTGCTGTCTTTTCTCAGAAGGAGGGTGGCTACAGTTACGCCTTGGGGTGCAAGGATGGGGATGTGCGGGAGCTGTCCCGTCGCCTCAACGCCGATTTAAAGGGCAGGGGTGGCGGCAAGCCCGGCTTTGTGCAGGGCTCTGTTTCCGCTTCCCGCAAGGAAATTGAGGCATTTTTTGCAAAGGAAAAGGAATGATAGCTCCGTCCACCGTTCAATTCTGTCCCTGACAGGCGGGCCAATTCCGACACGGTGACAAAGCGGAAGCCTTGCGCCTGTAGACGGTCGATGAGCTTGAAGGCGGCCTGCACACTGGAATCGGACATGTCGTGGAGCAGAATCATGTCGCCGGGGGCTGCCTTGCTGATCACCCGTTCCGCTATGGTTTCGCTGCTGCTGCAACACCAATCCTCCGGATCGACAGACCAGAGAATGACAGGTAAATCGGCGCAATCCGTTTGCTCCAAACGCTGTAAATCGAAAATCCCCCCGGGCGGGCGCAGAAGCTTTGGACGCTGTTCTGTGATGTGCTGAATCTTTTCTACGCAGGTGTTCAGGTCCCGACACAGCTCCAAGGGGCTTAAATCGGAAAAATAGGAATGGCTGTCACCGTGGGCGCCGATTTCGTGGCCTTCGGCGGCGATACGGGCTGTGAGGGTAGGGAATTGGTCGATGCGATAGCCACAGAGGAAAAAGGTCGCCTGCACCTTTCGTTCCTGCAAGCCGTCCAGCAGGTCGGCGGTAAAGTGTCCCGAGGGGCCGTCGTCAAAGGTGAGAGCCAAATAACGCTCCTCCTTGGCTGAGACACAGGGACACAGAAGTATAACACATAATATGACACATAGAATTCGACGCATACGCTCACCTCGATGATAGTATGCACGAGAAGGAGGCCATGACAGATGGTAATTTGTCCCATTTGCGCCGCACCTTTGACAGATGAGGGCACGGCTCTGCGTTGCGGGGCGGGACACTGCTTTGATCGGGCGCGGCAGGGCTATGTGAATTTGCTCACCGTGCAACAGAAGCATTCTCTCCATCCCGGGGATACCAGGGAGATGGTTTTAGCTCGTCGGAGCTTTTTGCAGGAGGGATACTATGCGCCCATTGCCCAAAAGCTTCGGGAACTGACGGAACAATTTGCTCCCGATGCGCAAAGCGTGCTGGATGTGGGCTGCGGTGAGGGCTATTATCTGTCCCATTTGACACAGATTCCCAACAGGGTGGGCATTGATATCTCCAAGGAGGCGGTGCGCTGTGCCGCCGGAAGGGACAAGCAAGCTCAATGGTATACCGCTACCGCTTCTCATCTGCCCTTCTCAGACGGGAGCTTTGATTGTCTGCTTTCCATGTTTGCCTTGACGATGGAGGAAGAATTTGCCCGTGTTTTAGGAGAAAAGGGCGTTTTCATTCAGGTTTTGGCGGGAGAAAATCATCTTCCTGCCCTAAAACAGATTATCTACCCCACAATTTTAGAAAAAGAAAAGCAAATTCCCACGCCCAAGGGATTTTCTCTCCTGCATCGGGAGTGTTTGGAGTTTGATTTTACATTAGACAATGCCGAGCATGTGGCACAGCTTCTGTCTATGACGCCCCATGTGTGGCGCATTTCCAAGGAGGGGGCCGAGCGTTTGGCGCAGACGAAGCGCTTGCAGGAGCGGGCACAGGTGCGTTTTTCGGTCTACGGTAGACAAAACCCATAATTTTTGCTATACTGGTGATATGATGGAACAAAGAATGTTGGACAAGCTGCGGCTTGTTGAAGAAAAATATATCGAAATCAGTGCCCGCACGGAGCGGCCTGATTTTTACGCCGACCCTAAGAAGGCGGCAGCCTATTTGAAGGAACAGAAGGAGCTTGCTCCCGTGGTGGAGGCTTATCGTGGCTATCTCCAATCCCGACGGGATATGGCAGATGCTCTGGAGCTGATGAGCGGTCAGACGGACGCAGAACTGAAGGAGCTGTGTCAGGAGGAATATGCCGCCGCCAAGCAGCGGGGTGAAGACTTGGAGCAGGAGTTGAAACTCTTACTGCTACCCCGTGATCCCAACGACGACAAGAGTGTCATTGTGGAGATTCGGGGCGGTGTCGGCGGCGAGGAAAGTGCCCTCTTTGCCCACAGCCTGTTTCGAATGTACAATCTCTACGCCGCCCAGCGGGGCTGGTCGGTGGAGCTGCTTAACTACACGGAAACGGAGCTGGGCGGCATCAAGGAGGCGGACTTTGAAATTCGGGGCAGTGGAGCCTATTCCCGCCTGAAATTTGAGTCGGGTGTCCATCGGGTGCAGCGTGTGCCTGAAACCGAGTCCGGCGGGCGGGTGCATACCTCCACCGCTACGGTGGCGGTTTTGCCGGAGATGGAAGAAGCGGATGTGGATATCCGTCCCGAGGACATCGAAATGCAGGTCTATCGTTCCTCCGGTGCAGGCGGTCAGCATATTAACAAGACCTCCTCGGCAGTGCGCCTGATTCACAAGCCCACAGGCATTGTGGTGGCCTGTCAGGAGGAACGCAGCCAGTTCCAAAATCGGGAAAAGTGCATGATGCTGCTGTCCTCCAAGCTCTATCAAATGGAGCAGGAGCGCATTGAGGCGGCTTACAGCGGCGAACGCCGCAGTCAGGTGGGCAGCGGAATGCGCAATGAGAAAATTCGCACTTATAATTTCCCTCAGAGCCGTGTCACAGATCATCGCATCGGTCTGACCCTGTATAAAATCGACAACATTATGAATGGGGATTTGGATGAAATCGTCGATGCCCTCATTGCCGCCGACCAAGCGGAAAAGCTGCGGGAAAGTGGGGAATCGAAATGAAAACACAAGTCCTTTCTGCCCAGCGGGAGGAGGATTTGCAGCTTGCCGCCCGTCTTTTGCGGGAAGGGGAGCTGGTTGCCCTTCCTACGGAAACGGTCTACGGCTTGGGAGCCGACGGCCTGAATCCTGAAGCGGTACTCAAAATTTTTGAGGCCAAGGGCCGTCCACAGGACAATCCCCTGATTTTGCACCTGGCAGAGCCCCAAGACATGACAAAATTCTGCCATTCCATCCCCGAAACGGCATGGCTTTTGGCAAAAACCTACTGGCCCGGCCCTTTGACCATGGTACTCCCTGCACGGGGCAATGTGCCCAAACGCACTACGGCCAATTTGGAAACGGTGGCAGTGCGCTGTCCCAAAACGGATGCGACTCGCCGCATCATAGCCATGGCGGGCGTGCCTGTTGCCGCACCGTCGGCAAATCGTTCCGGCAAGCCTTCCACCACCACGGCGGCCCATGTGCTGCACGATATGGACGGTCGCATTGCAGCCATTGTGGACGGCGGTGCCTGTGAGGTGGGCGTGGAATCCACCATTGTGGATTTGACGGGGGAGGTCCCCCGACTGCTGCGCCCGGGCGGTATTACGCCGGAGGAATTGTTGGAATTATTGGGAGAATTAGAGGTAGATGAGGCGGTTTTGGGACAAATTGATTCCAAAACCATTGTTCGTGCTCCAGGAATGAAATACATCCATTATTCCCCCACGGCAGATGTCATTGTGGTCAGCGGCAAAGCAGAGGCGGCGATGAACTATGTGAAGCGTCACTTCCAAGAAGGGGAGGCTGTCCTCTGTTTCACGGAGGAATTACCGCTCTATGAAGGCTGTAATCCTACAGCCTACGGCAGTGAGGCGGATATCCGTAGCCTGTCGGCGGGCTTGTTTGCCGCCCTGCGGGACTTGGACAAGCCGGAAATTAAAACCATTTATGCCCGTTGCCCCGAAGGCGGCGGTGTGGCCTATGCAGTGGGCAATCGCCTGAAAAAAGCGGCGGGCTTCCATGTGGTAGATGCAGAGGTGGAGCCATGACGGTTATCGGCATCACCGGCGGCAGTGGGAGCGGCAAGACCACACTTTTGCGTGCCGCAGAGGAATTGGGAGCGGTGTGCATCGATTGTGATGCCCTGTACCATGAATTGCTGCGGGAGAATCGGGATATGCTGTCTGAGCTGGAAGAACACTTTCCCGAAGCCTTTGTGGCAGGATTTGACAGAAAAAAGTTGGGGAATGTGGTATTTTCTGATGAAAGTAAGCTGCTTTTGCTGAATCAAATCACTCACCGCTATGTCTGTGCCGAGGTGGAAAAACGGATTCGGGGGGCGAAGCTGGCGGCAATCGATGCCATAGCCCTCTTTGAAAGCGGACTGGCGAAGCTCTGTGATGTGACCATCGCCGTCACTGCGCCCGAGGAAGTGCGCCTTGCCCGCCTGCAAGAGCGTGACGGCATTTCGAGGGACTATGCCCTCAGCCGCATCCGCGCCCAAAAGTCCGATGCGGAGTTCTCTGCATTGGCAGACTATACCGTGCAATCCTGCGGCGATTCGCCGCTGGAATATATTCAATCCTGTAAACAATTTCTGAAAGGAGTTATCCCCATGGAAGAAAAGAAATACGAAGAACAGCGCAAAGCCCTCTTGAACACCCCCAAGAACGGCTATGACCGCATCAGTGCCGAGGATTTGGCCGCAATGGAGCCCTATTGCAAGGGCTATATGGACTTCATTTCCACCTGCAAAATCGAGCGTGAAGCAGTGGATTGGACTATTGCTGAGGCCGAAAAGCACGGCTTCCGTCCCTTGGTTCCCGGCATGGAGTTGAAGCCCGGCGATCGTGTTTATGGCAACAACCATAAGAAGGCTATTGTGTTTGCCGTCATCGGCAGTGAGTCCCTCAATGCAGGTACGCACATCTGCGCCGCTCACATCGACTCTCCCCGTATGGACCTGAAGCCCAATCCTCTCTATGAAGACAGCGAAATGGCCTACTTCAAGACCCACTATTACGGCGGCATCAAGAAGTATCAGTGGACGACCATTCCTCTGGCCATTCATGGTGTCGTCGCCAAGAAGGACGGCACGGTTGTGAAGGTCACTGTGGGCGAGGATGCCAACGATCCTATTTTCTGCATTACCGACCTGCTGCCCCATCTGGCTGCCGATCAGATGCGCAAGACCATGGCCGAGGGCATTACCGGCGAAGGTCTGAACATTCTGCTGGGCTCTAAGCCTCTGCCCGAAGATGAAGGCTCTGACCGCATCAAGTTTGCTGTCATGTGTCTGCTCAACGAGAAGTACGGCATCGTGGAGGAGGACTTCCTCTCTGCCGAGCTGACTATGGTTCCCGCCGGTCCCGCTCGTGAAGTGGGCTTCGACCGCAGCCTCATTGCCGCCTACGGCCATGATGACCGTGTCTGCGCTTACGCCGCTTTCAAGCCTCTGCTGGATCTGGAAGTGCCTGCCAAGACCGCTGTCTGCGTGCTGGCTGACAAGGAAGAAATCGGCTCTACCGGCATTTCCGGCATGCAGTCTGAGTATTTTGAAGCCTTCATGGGCGACCTGTGCGACTGCATGGGTGCAAGCCTGCGCCGTTGCTTCGAGAACTCCTTCTGCCTCTCCGCCGATGTGAGCAACGCTTTCGATCCCCTCTATCCTGAAACCTGCGCCCGCCGCAATAACACCCGCATCAACTACGGCACCGGCATCTTCAAGTATACCGGCTCCCGTGGCAAGAGCGGTTCCTCCGATGCAGCAGCCGAGGTCATGGGCTATGTCCGTGCCCTGTTCGAGAAGAACGATGTCATTTGGCAGACCGGCGAGCTGGGCAAGGTTGACCAGGGCGGCGGCGGCACTGTCGCTTGCTATATGGCAAACCGCAACATTGAAACTGTAGACGCCGGCGTCCCCGTGCTGTCTATGCACGCTCCCATGGAGCTGGTTTCCAAGCTGGATACCTACATGACCTTCAAGGGCATGAAGGTGTTCTACGAAGACAAGTAAAATGACACTGCCCCTTTGCGTTTGCGCAAAGGGGCAGAATTAGAAAGGAGACCGATATATGGATTTTGCGAAAGTCAAAGAGAATTTGGAGAATAAGGGCTTCACCGTATCCTGCTTTGCAACGGGGGAAGAAGCGACGGCCTATCTCTTGGAGGAATTAAAGGACAAGATTGTGGGCTTTGGCGGATCTATGACCCTGCGGGAGCTGGGCTTGTACGAAAAGCTCACGGAGCAGAACAAAGCCCTGTGGCACTGGATGGGTGACACCACAGAGCAGGCAAAGGAAGCGGAAATCTACCTTTCCTCCGTCAACGGTCTTGCGGAAACGGGTGAGATCATCAATATTGACGGCCACTGCAATCGGGTCTCGGGAACGCTGTACGGACATAAAAAGGTGTATTTTGTCGTCGGGCGCAATAAGCTTGCAGCAGATTTTGAGGGAGCTCTGCACCGTGCGAGAAACATTGCTGCACCCATGAATGCCCGCCGCTTGGGAAAGAATACGCCCTGTGCAACAGGAGAGCTGCGCTGCCACGATTGCCAAAGCCCCGAGCGCATCTGCCGTGCCCTGACAGTGCTGTGGACAAAGCCCACAAGCTGCCCCTATGAGGTCGTGCTGATCGACGAGGATTTAGGATATTGATACATGAAAATGGGACGATGTTGTCATCGTCCCATTTTTTGATGAAAAATGTAGGGATCGGCGGTCAACTGCGATGCAGTAGTTACCAATCCCTACCTTTGGGGGGATATATTTGGGATGTTTTTATACTGAGTTTCTTTAAATAGTAGACATTCGCAAATGGCTACTTTTTATAGCCCGTCAGGGCGTAGAAACTCGCATGAGACGCTTTTTGTGCCTTTCGGCACAAAAAGATTCCATTAAAAGTTGTCTACTTTTAATGGAATAATAGTATTACGCAGCACTCGCGGGATGCTCAGCGTTAAGTCCCGCCTTTTTAAAAAATGTGCTTATCGACTTTGCTCAGCTTATGCGATTGTTGTGTAATTGCGTAGGGCGGGAGCAAGCCCCCGCCCTACGATGCTGATTTAAGTCGATAAGCATATTAAAAAAAGGGGGGGGACAAAGGAAAAGCACCTGCCGCAAAGCAGATGCTTAACCTTGTTCGTTTATACATTCCCTTAAAATATCTTGCGTTTTAAGGGGAAAGATTGGCGAGTGAGGGAATCACTTCAATCGGAAGTAGCAGATGTTTTTACCGGAGCCCTCACGCTTCAGTTCGTCGGATGCCACCAACTTACGAAGCGCGCCTTCAATGGAACTGATACTTAGGGAAGGACAAAGTTCTCTGATGTCCTGCTTGGTGAACCGACCAATCCTGTGCATAGTGGCGCGTCTTACTGTTTCCAGAGCGGGCAGTTTGGTTTCCACCAAAGCAAAGCGGTCTTCAAAATCCCTATATGCAGCCAGAATGGTGCCAAGCAGATATTTGATGAACGGAACGACATCTTCGGTGCCTTCATGCCAGCCGGTTTGTGCCTGACAAAGGGCATCATAGTAGAGGTCCTTGGTCTTTGCGATTTTAGCTTCCAGGGAGATATATTTTCCCACATAGAAGCCACTTCTGTATAGCAGAAGCGTGGTAAGCAGACGGCTCATTCTGCCGTTGCCGTCGTTGAACGGATGGATGCACAGGAAATCGTGGATAAAAACAGGAATCGCGATCAGCGGTTCAACTTCCATATTACCGATGACACGATTGTACTCCTCGCAGATTCTGTCCAATGCTTCCGGAGTCTCATAGGGTGCGAGCGGAGTAAACAGGGTCTCTACATGACCATCCGGGTATGTGGCACTGATATAATTCTGGACGCTCTTGGTTCTGCCCGCCATAGGGTTATTCATGTGACTGTACAGAATTTTATGCAGTTGCAGGATATAGTTCTGTGTGATCGGAATAGCATCGAAGCTCTCATGGATGATATTCAACACGTCACGATAACCGGCGATTTCCTGTTCATCGCGGTTCTTGGGAGTCGTTTTCTCCTCGACCAGTTGCTTGATACGGGTACCGGTCGTAACGATGCCCTCAATGGCATTGGATGCCTCAGTGCTTTGCACCTTTGCGATCTCCACCAGTTTCTCCAATTCCTCCGGACGCTGTTTCAGGTACATCTCCTGTTTTCCGGCTTCCTTATATATCGCGGCAATAAGACCGAGGATATCAGAATCCCACATTTTGCGCTTGATTTCAGAATAGTTGAATCGTCTCATTACCTCACCTCCAAATCTTTCCCTTAAATTATAGCGCAAATTAAGGGGAAAGTCAATGCGTTAAGGGAAAGTTCCCTTAATAGCATTTCACTTTTAAAAGTTGTCTACTTTTAATGGAATAATAGTATTAGTTGAAACAGAGCAGTAGGGACACCTCGGAGAGGCGTCCCTACGGTGGCATACGCAGGTGCAGTGCCGATCGAAAGTACCTGCACGACACCCCCCTTGTAGTCCCCCCCCCCTTAAAAGGGGGACAGGGGCAGAGCTTATCGAAAGTGTTATTCGGCGCAGAAATGTACAGGCAGATTGGGCTTTTTGCTTTGCAGGAAGCGAAGTAAGGCGTTACATTCGTCCATGGAAACAAAGGTAGACATGGGAATGATATAGCCAGAAATGCTGCTTCTGTAGATGTACACCACCTTATTGGGAATCACGCAAATTTGCTCGAGAGCGGAATAAGCCAGCTCCGTAATCTCGGCTCGGCTGATTTGGCGCAGACTGTCCTCTCTAAATTCCATGGTACATTCGGGTTCGTAGGGGAGCTTTCCCTGCTTTTTCAGGGTCTTTATTTGAGCCTTCAAGGCGGATCGTTGCAGCGGCTTCTGGAAACAGAGCATGAGTACACCATAAGTGATAAATCCGATTCCTAAATATCTGCTACTTCCGGAACTGGAGTCGATAAAGTCTAAGGCAATCAGTACAATACCGCAAATTAGCATAATAATGGAAGATATGCGAAGGGTCTTGTTTTGCTTGAGATTACGGACATTGGTGAATACATTAAAGGCAAGATAGTCTTCTTCCGACAGGTGGATATTCAGTGCTCGTGGAAACATATCAGCCCTCCACTAATGCGAGGAACTGTTCTACGCGGTCGCGGAAGATTTCCAAGCTGCTACGCCAGAAGTTGATGTCGCCCAGGTCGATATCGGCCATTCTTGCCACATCCTCTACGCTGCTGACGGTGGTGGCATGGAGCAGGGCACGGTACTTAGGCAGGAAGGCTTCGCCCTCCTTGCGGTACTGGGCATACAGACCGGCTGCGAACAGGCCGCCGAAGGCATAGGGGAAGTTGTAGAAGGACAGGCCGGTGGAGTAGTAGTGACCCTTGCACACCCACATATAGGGATGGAGGGTTTCGGGGTCTACGCCGTCGCCATAGCCGCGCACCTGTGCTTCGTGCATCAGCTTGCACAGCTCGTCGGCAAAGAGGAAGCCTTCCTTGCTCTTTTCAAAGACGGAGGTTTCAAACCAATAGCGGGACATGATGTCGCACATGATCTGGGTGGTGTCCTGCAACTGGCTTTCCAGCAGACCCAGCTTGACCTTGGGATCGGTGGCTTCTGCCAGGGCTGCGTTCATAATGACAGTTTCATTAAAGGTGGAGGCAGTTTCGGCCACGGGCATGGAATAATCCTGATTCAGAGGCTTGTGATCCTCGATCTGCTGGCCGTGGTAAGCGTGTCCCAGCTCGTGGGCGAGGGTCACGATATCACCAAAGGCACCGTCGAAGTTGGTCAGCACACGGCTCTGCTTGATAAAGCCCAAGTTGGCGCAGAAGGCGCCGTCTACCTTGCCGGAACGGGGATAGAAATCGATCCATGCCTCGTCGAAGGCACGGCGAATCATCTCTGCCATGTCGGGAGCAAAGCCACTGAAGTGGGAAATGAGATATTCCTTGGCATCCTCCACCGTGTAGGTGGCGGTGTTTTCGCCCATGGGGGCAAAGAGATCCCACCATTTCAGACCGCCCTCGTAGCCCAGTGCCTTGGCCTTGGCCTTGAGGTACTTCCAAAATACGGGCAGATATTCCTCGATGGCGGCGATCATGGCATCCAGCGTGCGCCGTTCCATACGGCTGTTGTGCAGGGTCATGGCCAAGGGGGATTCACAGCCACGCATGTCGCAGGTGGTGTTGACCTGCATTTTCAGGTTGTTCAGGGCGAAAGCCACACTGTCCTTGATCTTGTCATAGCAGGCGACCTCCGCATCGTAGGCATCCTTACGCACGGTGGGGTCATCGCTGTAAGCGTAGTTGCGCACGGTGCTGAGATTGACAGCCTCACCACGGTAGTCAGCGGTAACGGTGGAGGTGAGATACTCCTGCAAGTTCGCCCATGCGTTGCCGCCTGTGAGGTCCATCTTGGCAAGGGCTTCCTCCACCTTGTCGTCCAGAGTGAATTTGGCATCGGCCTTGGTCATGCGCAGCAGATAGGCGTAGTCCTGCAGGAAGGGGTCAGCGGCAATCAGCTCGTCTAAGTTTTCCAGCTTGCCCACATAGCTCTGGAAGGAAGCGGAGGCGGCGGAACATTCGCTGAACAGCCGTTGCAGACGAGCCATGTTGGACACGGCATCTACATCCTGGGTGTTGGTGGAGCTGCGCAGGCTGGTGTAGCTGCCCAAGCGGTTGCCGATTTCGTTGATTCTTTCGTCCAAAGACAGAGCGTAGTGCAGGAAGGCACCGGCCTCCATCTCTGCCATCTTTGCAGGGACATTGCGGTATTCCGCTACTGTATCTTGCAGAGCGGAAAAGTCCTCAGAGTAACGGGGGTCGTCAAAACCTTTGTAAAGGGGGCTTAAATCCCAAACTTCATTCATTGTGCAATCTCCTTTTCATTTTGGCACCTCTAATAATTGCCTTTTGCTATGCTCAATGTATCACTTTTTGGGCAGAAAGTCAAGATGCACCCATCAGCGGAAGGAAAAATAGGTGACATTTACTCCGCAGTTGGGTATTGGTATAACCTTGTTTGCGCCAAATCTACATCGTGCATGGAAACCGAGGTGATGGCAAGCTTGTTATAGGTAGTATAGTAGTAGATGCCTTTGTCGGCGTTGCAACAACTGCTGTAGCGGGTGTATTCAAACAGATTTTTTGCTCGTACACAGCCCTTGGGCATGGCGACGGAATTTAGAATGTGGAAGAATTGGTTGACATTGGAGGCTTCGTCTTGCTCTGAAACGGAGTTTTCCTTGACAAAGCAGGCTCGTACAAAGCGGGATGCACTGGAAAAATCCCCGGGCAAGCCCAAGGCCCCCATGCCAAGGCTGTAATTGCGCAAGGGAAGTTCTTTGCGAAATTGTGTGTCGGCAGAACTTGCGTGGAGAACCATGTAATTGCTCATGTTGACACGGTGATAGTCAAAGGGTGGGTTGTTGGTAAGCACTTCAAAGGGGTTGTCGTATACTTTCATACCGTCTGCCAAGCTTTCCACAACAATACTCCCTGTTTTGTCACTGATCATCCAATGGAGAGGCGACAACGGCAGTTGCTCGCTGAAATGGACATTTAACAGGTTGATGTTTGCAAGGCGTTGCTTAGCTTCTTCCACGGAAGCACAGTTTCCCAATAACCAGGGGATGAATTCAAAGGGGGTGATGTTGTCTTTTTTGCGGTCGTAGTCATAATACACGGCATTTTCGGGAAAGTTCAGGCCGGCCATGCTCAAGCCCTTTTCGTTTGTCGCTTCAAAATACAGGGGGAAATCGTCGATAACGGCAGCCATGCCGATCATGGCGTAGTGGGATGCCATTGGTTCCGCGCGGCGCATGGGAAAGGGATATCGACGGGGCATGATAACAACGCTTTCCCCATAGCTCCGTTCCAAATCCAAATTCCTGCCGAAGTAGGCGTTACCGTTTTTGTACGATATGGCTGTGCACATAAAATCCTCCAAGGGTTATTTTATACTAATTCTTGTTAAAAAAGTTTGAAAAACTATTTTATAGCACCGAAGGTGCGTCAAGAATTTATGAGACGGGATTTTGCAATTTTCTATTCTAAAAATTGCAAAATCGCAACGCTTTTATATTCTCAAATTTCACGCCCACGATCGACGCGCCCGAGGAGAGCGAGCCGAAGAGTCCGCCGTTTGTCTTTGAGTTATCTGCCTGAATAAAGGTGATGCTCGAGAATTTGTGG
>JAZOAV010000183.1:0-7919 GCA_045595645.1 Faecousia sp. | reverse complement strand
GACAGGTTTTGCATTGCCACAAGGGATCGGGAGACGCCATATAATGCGAAACACACTGCCTATATATGCCATCGATTTAAAGTTCTGAACTTTAAATCTATGCAGTACATAGAGAAAATGTTATTGATCATGCCCTCATATTTCTCCTATTTTTCTACGGTTTTTATTAGCTTGACAGCATTTCCTTGAAAAAGGGGTACGGGGTGCAAAATCAGAAGTGCCTGCAAGCGCGTCAAGGATGCACCCCAAGGGCATTTCTTCGCTTCGCTCAGGGCACCGCGCGCTACGGCACAATACGGCAGTTCAGCGGATATCGAAGGTTCCTGCACAGGCAACCCCCTTTGGTTCCCGCTTCAAAGGCGATGCTGTCAACTGAATGGAATCAGACAGGTTTCGCATTGTCATAAGGGAGCGGGAGATGCCTTATAGAGCGAAACATAAGGCTTATTTATACCATCGATTTAAACTGTAGAACTTTAAATCGATGGAATATATCTTATCATCCATCACTTATCACCATCACTTGCAACCCCCCGTCCCCTTTTCAAAAGGGGGCTTGGTGCGGCGCATTTTCCGGTGGGAATTCCTTTTCAATGACAAAATCCAAAAAGGCACGCAAGCTGCGGGAAATCCATTTGTTACGGTGGTAGATGAGCTGCTTCCACACGGGGATCTCCACATCCGTCACGGAAAGATAGGCCAGCTCGCCCGCTTTTACGGCGGCGGCGGTGACAAAATCCGGCAGGAAGGAAATGCCGTCCTGCTTCAGCACATGCAGAAGAATATCCGTCCGACCGATTTCCAAAACGGGGCGCAGCTCTAAGGACTTTTCTGCCAAAGCCTTATCCAGCAAGCTGCGGTAGCTCATGCCTTTTTCTGTCAAAAGCAACGCCTCCCCCGCCAAATCCTCCAAGCACAGGACTCCACGCTTTAGCAGAGGGGAGTCTGCTCTTGTGACAAAGTGCATTCCCACAGGCTGCTCGCCTGCAATGAGGTAGTCCCGTCCGTACACATGGCGGTCAAGGGTGAGCATTACATCCACCTCGTTGCGGTCCAGCATCCGAAACATATCTCCCGTGTCACCCGAGGAAAATTTCAGAGAAATTTTGGGGTAACGGCGGGAAAATTCTCCGTAGTGGGACAGGAGCAGGGACTCACACACGCTGTCCGGCGCAACAATATGCACCGCGCCCTCCGGCTCGCCGCTTGCCTCCATATTTTGATAAAACTCCTCCGTCAGACGCAGGACACTGTGGGCATAGTCCAAAAGCTGTTGTCCCTGCTCTGTCAGGCTGATGGCGTGGTGCATGCGCTCAAAGAGCAGACAGCCCAGATCTTCCTCCAACTGACGAATTTGAAAGGACACGGTGGATTGGCTGTAGTCCAGTGCCATGGCTGCCGCCGTAAAGCTGCCACGCTCCGCTACCTCCCGAAAGGTTCTTAAATTTCGTATCTCCATAAATCCTCCATCGAAATTTTCGATAGTGAATATCTAAAAAATTCGCTTTATTAAATTAACTCCGTGCTGTAAAATGAAAAATAGCTACATTATTATAACCCATACAACAGAAAAATTCAAGTACGGAGGTTTTATCATGCCTGAAGTTAAATTTTATCACCGTCCTGCGGTGCCTATGGAAATGCACAAGGTCAAGATCGTACAGCGTTTGGAGCTGCTGCCCGCACGGGAGCGTCTTGCCAAGATGGAGGAAGCTCACTACAACACCTTTGCTCTGCACAACAAGGACATTTTTGTAGATGCCCTCACCGATTCCGGCGTCAATGCCATGAGTGACGATATGCAGTCTGCCATGCTGCGGGCTGACGATGCCTACGCCGGCAGTGAGACCTTCTACCGCATGAATGCCAAGCTGACGGAGATTTTCGGTATCAAGCATCTGCTCCCCGCCCATCAGGGCCGTGCCTGTGAGCATATTATCGCCGTACATTTTGTCAAGCCCGGCAAGGTCGCCATTATGAACTACCACTTCACCACTGCCAAGGCCCATGTCACCCGTTTGGGCGGCCGTGTGGAGGAGCTGATTCGGGACGAGGGCCTCATTGCCCAAAGCGACCTGCCCTTCAAGGGCAACATTGACCTGGATAAGGTCAAGGCCTGCATCGAAAAAGAGGGTGCGGAGAACATTGCTTACCTGCGTATGGAAGCCGGCACCAACCTGATCGGCGGTCAGCCTATTTCCTATGAGAATATGAAGGCCGCTACGGAGCTGGCTAAGGCTCACGGTATTCCCACCGTGTTGGATGCCTCCCTGTTACAGGACAATCTGTACTTCATCAAGACCCGCGAAGAGGGCATGAAGGACAAGTCCATCCGGGAAATCGTCCGCATGATCGGCGACCTCTTTGACATCATCTACTTCTCCGGACGGAAGTTCGGCTTCGGCCGTGGCGGCGGCTGTCTGGTGCGGGACGAGAAGATGTTCCACGAAATGGAGGACTATGTCACCATGTACGAGGGCTTCCTCACCTACGGCGGTATGTCCGTCAAGGAAATGGAAGCACTCATCATCGGCTTCGAGGAAACCCTGGATATGGATATCATCTCTCAGGGCCCCCAGTTCATTCGCCATTGCGTTGACGAGCTGACAAAGTGCGGCGTGCCCATGATCACCCCCGGCGGCGGTTTGGGTGCTCATATTGATGCCAGTCAGGTGGTTCCCCACATTCCCGCCGAAGAATATCCTGCCGGAGCTATGACCGTTGCCCTGTACCTCTGCGGCGGCATCCGTGGCATGGAGCGCGGCACTCTCTCCGAGGAGCGCAACCCCGACGGCACGGAGCATATCGCTTCTGTGGAAATGATTCGGATTGCCTTCCCGCGCCGTGTGTTCACCCTGTCTCAGACGGAATATATCATTGACCGTGTCAAGTGGCTCTATGACCACCGCCACCTTGTCGGTGGCCTGCGCTTCACCCACGAGCCTGCAACCCTGCGTTTCTTCACAGGCAAGTTAGAGCCTACCTCCGATTGGCCTCAGAAGCTGATCGAGGCCTATATTGCCGATTTTGGCGAGGATCAGTAAAGCATTTTCCCTGCAAAAACAGATTCCCTGTTTTTGCAGGGATTTTTGTGCTTCTACAGAGGAATTCTACTGCAATTCCGCCCCTGCGAATTTTAAAGAAAAATCTTCGATAAAGGAGTGGAAAAGTTCTGAGATTAGGGATTGCATTTCTTGAAAAATACAGATATAATAAGAGTATCTCACAAAAGGAAAGGAGTCTTAATTTATGGGATTGATTAAAGCAGGTTTGGGTGCCTTGGGTGGCACGCTGGCGGATCAGTGGAAGGAGTTCTTCTACTGCGACGCACTGGATATGAATACCCTGGTAGTCAAGGGGCAGAAGCGGGTCTCCGGCCGCAGCTCCAACACCAAGGGCAATGACAACATCATCTCCAACGGCTCCGGCATCGCCGTGGCAGACGGACAGTGTATGATCATTGTGGAGCAGGGCAAGATCGTGGAGGTCTGCGCTGAGCCCGGCCAATTTACTTACGACAGTTCCACCGAGCCCAGCATCTTCTCCGGTTCGTTGGGCAAGGGCATTCTCGATACCTTCAAGACCATCGGCAAGCGGTTTACCTACGGCGGCGACACGGGCAAGGATCAGAGAGTATACTATTTCAACACCAAGGAGATCATGGACAACAAGTTCGGCACGCCCAGTCCCATCATCTTCGAGGTGATGAACAAGCGCATCGGCTTCAGCCGCACGGTCAATGTGCGCTGCAACGGTGTGTATTCCTACACCATTTCCAACCCCCTGCTGTTCTACACCAAGGTCTGCGGCAATGTGGAGGAAGCCTTCACCAGAGATCAGATCGACAGCCAAATGAAGACGGAATTCGTCTCCGCTCTCCAGCCCGCTTTCGGCGCACTGGCGGAAATGGAGCTGCGCCCCGCCCAGTTGCCTGCCAAGGTCAACGAGCTGAAGCGTGCCATGAATGAGGCATTGCAGATGGAATGGGTGGAGTCCCGCGGCATCACCGTGGCGAAGATCGCCCTGAATCCCATCACCCTGAACCCCGAGGACATGAAGAAGATTCAGGAGATGGAGGATTCCGTGTCCTACGGCTCCAATGCGGCGATGATGGCAGGTCGCATGACCACCGCCACCGCAAACGCTATGGAAACTGCGGCAGGCAACTCTGCCGGAGCCATGACCGGCTTTATGGGCATGGGCATGGCGGGCAGCGCCATGGGCGGCGGCTTCGGTGCAGCCCAGCAGTTCTATCAGATGGGTCAGCAGCAACAGCAACAGCAGCAGGCCAATCAAATGGCACAGCGAATGACGGAAGCAACCGCCAACGCCATGGAGCAGGTCGCTTCCGGCGGCTGGAAATGCGCCTGCGGTGCCACCGCAACGGGCAAGTTCTGTCCTGAATGTGGTGCCAAGAAGCCCGAACCCAAGCCCGCCGGCTGGACCTGCAAGTGCGGCGCAACGGCAACGGGCAAGTTCTGCCCCGAGTGCGGCAGCCCTAAGCCTGCCGACGACGGCGGCTGGACCTGCGCCTGCGGCAATGTGAACAAGGGCAAGTTCTGCCCCGAATGTGGTGCGAAAAAGCCTGCCGGTATTCCCCAATATCGTTGCGATAAGTGCGGCTGGCAGCCTGCCGATCCCACCAAGGCACCCCGTTTCTGTCCCGAATGCGGCGATCCCTTTGACAACGGCGATATCGTATAAGGAGGTATTATCATGGGCTTGTTTGATGTTTTTAAGAAGAAGGACTGTGAAATTTGCGGAAAAGAAGTAGGTATGTTCGGCTATAAAAAGCTGGAGGACGGCGAGATCTGCAAGGATTGTGTCAAGCTGCTTTCTCCTTGGTTTGACGACCGCAGACACTCTACGGTGGAGCAGATCAAGGCGCAGTTGGCCTACCGTGAGGAAAATCGGAGGGAGTTGGCCTCCTTCCGTCCTTCCAAGACTTTCGGCGAGCGTTCCAGGATCTATGTGGAGTATCAAAACGGTGTTCCCAGCCGATTTGCAGTGACCCGCTATGACGATCTGATGGAGGAAAATGCCGACCTGATCAGCTTTAAGAATGTGCTTTCCTTTAGTACGGATATCCGGGAAGATCGCGATGAGATCAAACGCCAAAATGCAAACGGCGAGATGGTCAGTTATAAGCCGCCCCGTTACAACTATCAGTACGATTTTCATGTAGAAATTCAGGTGGATCACCCCTATTTCAGCGAGATCAGCATCCGGTTGAATGACAATACCATCGAGCTGGAGAGCGAAGCCGATATGCGGCGCAGCACCGGCGGCATTGGTCAGTTCCTGTATGCCGGAAAATTCGATCCCTCCTACAACCCTATGTACCGTGAATTTGCCATGATGTGTCAGGAGTTGGAGGAGATTTTCCAACAGGGACGAAACGGTGTCCCCCAGGAAGCTCCTGTTGCCCCCCAGGAAGCTCCTGTTGCCCCACAGTTTGCGCCCGCCGGCCCCAAATTCTGCCCCAACTGCGGCGCAGCCGCCGATGGCGGCAAGTTCTGCCAGCATTGCGGCACAAAATTCTAAGGACGCTCTGAATAAACCGGCAGGACACAGAACCGTCCCCTGTGCTACAGCGCCATGCCCCCCTTTGAAGGGGGGACGGGGGGTTGCAAATCTCCGCACTTAACCGACATAGTACGAACTCGGTAGTGCCTGCACGCAACCCCCTTTGATTCCCCCTTAAAAGGGGGACGGGGTGCGGCGGTGTCGGCAGTGCCATGGAACGGCACGCAGGCCGTTCCCTACGCAATCACGCAACAAGCGAATAAGTTGAAGAAGCCGATAAGAACAATAAATGAGAAAGGAGTGTGGCTGGTTTGGCTGCATTACTGGATTACAAGTGCCCGTGCTGTAACGGTGCGATCAATTTCGATAGCAGCTTGCAGAAAATGAAATGCCCTTACTGCGACACGGAATTTGATGTGGAGGTCCTCAAGGAGCAGGACGAGATCCTCCAAGAGGACGAAATGCAATGGGAGTCCGAGGGTCAGCAGTGGGAAGAAGCCGACGGCATGCGCAGCTATGTCTGCAACTCCTGCGGCGGCGAAATCCTGACCGAGGACACCACTGCCGCTACCGCTTGCCCCTACTGCGGCAACCCCGTGGTCATGTCGGGTAATCTGGCGGGCGGTCTGCGCCCCGATTTGGTCATACCCTTTAAATTGGATAAGGAAGCGGCAAAAAAAGCCCTGCAAAAGCACCTGACGGGCAAGCGTTTGCTGCCCAAGGTCTTTAAGCAGGAGAATAAGATCGAGGAAGTGAAGGGCATCTATGTTCCCTTCTGGCTCTTTGGCGCGGATGCGGATGCGGATGTGCGCTACAAGGCGACGAAGGTGCGCACCTGGTCCACTTCTAACACCGTCTATACGGAGACCAGCCACTATCGCCTTCACCGTGCGGGCGCACTGTGCTTTGACAATATCCCCGTGGACGGCTCGTCCAAAATGCCCGACGATTTGATGGAATCTCTGGAACCCTACGATATGAAGGAAGCAGTGGATTTCCAGACCGCCTACTTAGCAGGCTATTTGGCAGACAAGTACGATGTGAGCATGGAGGAAAGCATTGTCCGTGCCAATGAACGCATCAAGCGCAGTGCCGAGGATGCTCTGCGGAACACCATCGACGGCTATAGCTCTGTGACCACGGAGGGGTCTTCCGTGCGTTGCAGCAACGGCAAGAACAAGTATGCCCTCTATCCCGTTTGGCTGCTGAACACCACATGGCGCGGAGAAAAATACACCTTCGCCATGAACGGACAGACGGGGAAATTTGTAGGCAATCTGCCTGTGGATAAGGCCAAGTACTGGACTTGGATGGTTGGTTTGGGTGCAGTCTGTTCCGCTGCGGCATACGGCGTGGCATGGCTGATCAACAGCATGCTGTAAGGGGGGCTGTGAGATGAAAAAAAGTGTTTTATACATCGTATTCATCGCACTTGTGGTGTTTGTTTTGCCCAAGGTCATGGTGGGCCAAGGAGAGATCGAGTTCCTTACCAAAAGCGAACAGGTCACACTGGATGCGGAGCTTCAGCGCATTTCCGACAAATATGATTTTCATGTGGTCATTGAGACTATCGACCGTCCGGACGGCTTGGTCAGCAGAACCGCCCAAGCTCTCTATGAAAGCCGCTACGGCAGTGAGGATGGCGTGATGCTGCTCATCGCTACGGAGAGCCGTGACTGGGACATCGGCGCCCATGGCAGAGGGCTGCAAATTTTCCACGCTCCCGCGCGCGAGCGCATAGGTGAGTGCATTTTGAGCGACCTTTCCAGCGGCGACCTCTACGATGCCTACTGTCTCTTTGCCGAGTTGTGCGAGGACTATTTGCAGCAGGCGGAGACGGGAACCCCCTATGGGCAGGACAATCTGCCTCCCAAGCCTCTGCCTGACTACTTTGTGCTGATTGCTCTGGGTGTAGGCGCAGTCATTGCCTATTTTGTGGTTCAGAGCATGAAGAAGCAGCTTGAGAGTGTGGCTCCCAAGGCATCTGCCGCAGATTATGTGCGCAGTGGCAGCCTGCAGCTTCACAGCTCACAGGATGTGTTCCTCTACCGCAATGTCACCAGTCACAGAAAGTCCAACGGCGGTGGCGGCAGGAGCGGCGGCTCCCGCAGCAGCGGCGGTCATACCAGTGGAAAATTCTAAAAATTTTAGGGGACGGTTTCCGTCCCCTATATTTATTCTCTATTCTTTATTCTTTATTCTTTCATGCAGGCACCATCGATAACGCACCGCACGCCGTAATACATCGTAGGGACGCCTCTCTGAGGCGTCCTTGGCAGAATCGAAACAGAAAAAAATCGTAATGTCGAAAATGCAACCGAATACGGAAAGTTTAGGACGCCTCAGAGAGGCGTCCCAGACTATCAAAAAACTTTGTAGGGGAGGTTCACGAA
>JAZOAV010000182.1:0-9497 GCA_045595645.1 Faecousia sp. | reverse complement strand
GTGTTTCGCATTATAAGGCTTCTCCCACTTCCTTATGGCAATGCAAAACCTGTCTGATTCCATTCAGTTGAGCGTGTCAAAGAACCTGTATCGTAGGGGCGATTCACGAATCGCCCTCACATAAATGTTGCGTATTCGCCGTAAATTAACTGAAAAACGAAACTTTTGAACTGCGCGGGAGGTTCGTGAACCTCCCCTACAAAGTTTTTTGGCAGTCTGTCCATTCAGTTGGCTGCATTGCTTTTGAAGGAGGGACTCGAGTTGCATGCAAGCGCGTGTAGGAACCCGCGCGCTACGGGTGCATTACAAAAATGATGCGCAACGCTTATTTTGAAGCATCGATTTAAAGTTCAGAACTTTAAATCGACAGCATGAAGGAGCCTTATGTTTCGCTTTATAAGGCTTCTCCCGCTCCCTTATGACAATGCAAAACCTGTCTGATTCCATTCAGTTGACAGCATTGCCTTAAAAGGGGGACATGGTGCGGTGCCTGACCGACGCTGCGCAACAATCGCAAAAGATGGTGATTTTCCCTCTTTTCAACAGCGGAAAAATATGGTATAATACACAATAATACATTTTTGGAGGCCATTTATGCACAGCCATGAGCATCATCATTCCCATGAGAGCAAAACCGCTGTGGTCAACCGCTTGGCACGGGCCATCGGGCATTTGGAAAAGGTCAAGCGCATGGTGGAAACAGATGTGGATTGTGCCGAGGTTTTGGTACAGCTCGCCGCCGTGCGGGGTGCGCTGAACAACACGGCAAAGCTCATTTTAAAAGACCATATTGAACACTGCGTGGTTCATGCAGTGGAGGAGGGGGACGAGCAGGCCATTGCTGACCTCGCCGCCGCCATCGATAAATTTATCAAGTAGGGATGTACAATGACAGAACAAAATAAAATTCGGAATTTTTCTATCGTGGCCCACATCGACCACGGCAAATCCACCTTGGCAGACCGTCTGTTGGAGGAATGTAAAACCGTAGAAAAGCGGGACATGGAGAATCAGATTTTGGACTCCATGGAGCTGGAACGGGAGCGGGGCATTACCATCAAGGCCACCGCTGTGCGCCTGAATTATCAGGCCGACGATGGGGAGGTCTACAGCCTGAACCTCATCGACACCCCGGGTCATGTGGACTTTAACTACGAGGTCAGCCGTTCTCTTGCCGCCTGCGAAGGGGCGGTTTTGGTGGTGGATGCCTCTCAGGGCATTGAGGCGCAGACCCTTGCCAATACCTATTTGGCCATTGATGCGGGCTTGGAAGTCCTGCCCGTTGTGAATAAAATCGACCTGCCCTCGGCCCGTCCCGAGGAGGTCAAGCATGAAATCGAGGATGTGATCGGCATCCCCGCCCTGGATGCACCGGAAATCTCTGCCAAGAACGGTATCAATATTCGTGCCGTTTTGGAGGATGTGGTGAAAAACATCCCCGCCCCTGCGGGCAATCGGGAAGCACCTTTGCAAGCCCTGATTTTCGACAGCCAATACGACTCCTATCGGGGCGTAATTGTCTATCTGCGTGTGAAAAACGGCATCCTGCGCCCCGGTATGGAGGTACGCATGATGGCCACCGGTGCGGTGTACAAGGTGGTGGAGGTAGGCTATCTCCATCCCTCGGGCATGATTCCCTGCGACGGATTGGGCGCAGGCGAGGTCGGTTATCTCACCGCTTCCATTAAGAATGTGGCAGACACCCGTGTGGGCGACACCATCACCGAAGTGGCACGCCCCTGTGCCGAGCCTCTGCCCGGCTACAAGACGGTACAGCCCATGGTCTATTCCGGTGTCTACCCCGCCGACGGCAGTAAGTACGGCGATTTGCGGGATGCTCTGGAAAAGCTCAAGCTCAACGACGCCTCCATGGACTATGTGCAGGAAAGCTCCATCGCTTTGGGCTTCGGCTTCCGCTGCGGCTTCTTGGGTCTTCTGCATATGGAAATTATTATGGAGCGTTTGGAGCGGGAATACAATTTGGATCTGATTACCACCGCGCCCAATGTCGTCTACCGCATTACCAAGCTCACGGGCGAGGTCATCGAGGTCTACACGCCCCTGAATTACCCCGACCCCATGGAAATACAGCAGGCAGAGGAGCCCTTTGTCAAGGCAAGCATCCTCACGCCGCCGGAATATGTGGGCAATATTATGGAGCTGTGCCAGCAGCGGCGCGGCGAGTATCGGGACATGACCTATTTGGATCAGGGTCGTGTGGAACTGCGGTACTTTATGCCCCTGAATGAGATCATTTACGACTTCTTTGATGCCCTCAAGTCCCGTACCCGCGGCTACGGCTCTTTGGACTATGAGCTGGACGGCTACCGTCCCACCAAGTTAGCAAAGTTAGATATTCTGCTCAACGGCGAAATCGTGGATGCGCTGTCCTTCCTTCTCTTTGCGGATAATGCCTATACCCGTGCCCGCCGCATCTGCGAGAAGCTGAAGGAGAATATTCCCCGCCAGATGTTTGAGATCCCCATTCAGGCTGCCATCGGCGGTAAAATTATTGCAAGAGAAACCATCAAGGCTCTGCGGAAGGATGTGCTTGCCAAGTGCTACGGCGGCGACATCACCCGTAAGAAGAAGCTGCTGGAAAAGCAGAAGGAGGGCAAGAAGCGGATGCGTACCTTCGGCACCGTTTCCGTCCCCTCGGAGGCATTTATGGCAGTCCTGAAATTGGACGAGTAATTTTGGAATTGACAATTCTCCATTCTCAATTCCTAAACGGGAGGTCGCTATGATACTCTACAAATTGACCGCTTCCTTCGGAAAGCTGGACGGAAGTTTGGAGCTTCGAGAGGGCATGAATCTCATTGAGCTGCCCAACGAAGCCGGAAAATCCACATGGTCTGCATTTTTACTTGCCATGCTCTACGGCATTGACACCCGTGAGCGCAGCAATGCCGCCAATGAGGGTCTCCCCGCTAAGGAACGCTACAAGCCCTGGAGCGGCAAGCCCATGGAGGGCAGTATTGAACTGAATTGGAAGGGACGGCGCATCACCATTGAACGCCGAAGCGGTCCCCGTGGGCCCATGAGTCTGTTCCGCGCCTATTATACCGAAGGCGGCAGCCCCGTAAGCGAGCTGACGGCGGAGAATTGTGGTCAGCAGCTCTGCGGCGTGGAACGCTCGGTCTTTGAGCGCAGTGCCTTCATTCGGCAGCTCGGTCTGCCTGTAACGGCAGATAATGCCTTGGAACAGCGCTTGCGCTCTCTTATCAGCACAGGCGAGGAGCAGGGCAAAACCGCCACCCAGTTGGATAAGGAGCTGCGGAGCCTGAAGCATCAGCTCAGCGGCAAGAGCGGGCGCATTGCCGCCGCCACGAAGGAGCTGGCAGAGCTGCGGGAGAGAAAGGAAGTCCTGCGCCATACACAGGATCAGCTGCAAGCCGCTGTCGGTGAGCAGTCCCGTCTGCAAAAGCAGTACGACGAACTGAAAGAAAAAATCCGCCGTGTAGAGCAGGCGAAGCTGGCATCCCCCATGCAAGGTCTGAACGAGCTGTCGGAAACCCAGGCCGAGCAGGAAGAACGCTGTCAAAAATTAAAGGAAATGGTGGAGCAGATCCCCGCCGAGAGCAAGCTCCTGAAACTGCAACGAGAGCTGAGACAGGCAGAGCAGCAATTTCAGGCAGCCCGCATGGATCGAGCCTGCGTTCCCACAATCACTGCACCGCCCCCCATTCCCGATTATTTTGCCCAAACGGAAAATCCGGAGGAGCAGGTTGAGCGGGATTTGTGTACCTATGATGCCTGTGCCCGTCTTTGGAAGCCCTCCCCACTGTGGCTTTTGATGTGGGTCGCCCTGCTGCTGTGCGGTGTCACCCTCACGATCGTGCTGCTCATGGGTCGGCTGTTACAGCCCCAATACTGGCCCATTCCCGCTGCCCTTGCCGTTCTGAGTGCCGTCGGTATGGTGATGCATCAGCTCCAATACCGCAAGGGATTTCAGGCACAAGAGGAAATGTGGGCGATTTTATCCCATTACGGTGCAGAAAACCGCCAGGATATTGAAGACTGCTTGCAGCTCTATCTGGACGAGCAGCAATCTTACATTACACAATTCACCGTAGACCACCGGCAGCAGCAGATCGCGGAGGACGCCATGCTCCGTGCCCAGCAAAGCTTGAACAGCGTCGTCCGTCGGGTCGCTGCCTTTGCGCCGGAGGCTGTCAATATCAACGAGGCCAAGCGTGCCATCGATGCCGCCCTGCTTGCCCACGGCACTTATGCCACCGAGCGGCGGTTTATGGCGCAGCAACGGACAGGAATGCGTGATATACGCCATCTCCTTGATTCCCTGCCTCCCCAAGACAAGGAGGCTCTGCGCTGGGACGAAAAACAGCTCCGCCACGAAAAGGAGCTGGTGCGCCAGCAGCTTCAGACCGCCACCTACCGCAGAGCAGATTTGCAAAGCAAGGTGGAAGCTCTGGGCGATTGGGTCGAACTGTCTGCCGCCGAGGAATGTCTGAAAACCCAGCTCCGTCAGGACGAGGAAACGGAGGCCGCCCTGCTTTTGGCGCAGGAAACGCTGCAACAGGCTGCCGAAGAAATGCGTTCCCGCTTCTCGCCCCCCATTACCGCCGAAGCGAGCCGTATTTTGGCGCAGCTCACCGGCGGAAAATATGCCAACCTGCTTTTGGATGTGGAAATGCGCCTTTCCCTGCGGGAAAACGGCCTGTCCCGTCCTGCCGCCGCCATGAGCTGCGGAACGGTAGACCAGATGTATTTGGCTCTGCGGCTGGCTATGTGTCGCCTGCTGCTGCCCAAGGATGTGCCCCTGCTGCTGGATGATGCACTGGTCAATTTCGACCCCGTGCGCAGTGCCGCCGCTATGGAGCTGCTGAAGCAGGAGGGCAGACAAATCCTCCTGTTCACCTGCCGACCGCTGTAAAAATTGAAAATTCACAAGAGGGGTTTTTATGTATTTTGATTCTCACGCCCATTTAGACGACCGCCGTTTCGACGACGATCGGGCACAGATTTTTACGGAGCTGTCCCAATACGGAGTCGCGGGTCTTTTGAATATCGGCTGTGATGCCAAAAGCTCCCGTGCTTCCGTGGCTTTGGCAGAGGAATATCCCTTCGTCTATGCCGCCGTTGGCTCTCATCCCGACGATGCCGACCATGTAAACGGTGCCCTTTTGGACGAATACCGCCGCTTGGCACAGCATCCCAAGGTCTGCGCCATCGGAGAGATCGGCTTGGACTACCACTACGAGGATGTGCCCCGCGCCCAACAGATCATCGCTTTCGAGGAACAACTGGACTTGGCAGAAGCCCTTCATTTGCCCGTCATCGTCCATATGCGGGATGCATGGGAGGATGTCATGGCCATTGTGGAACGCCACCCTAAGGCAAGAGGCGTGTTCCACTGCTTCTCAGGCAGTGCGGAAATGGCAAAATGGCTGTGCAAGCGGGGCTGGTACTTCGGTTTCACGGGGGTTGTCACCTTCAAAAACGCCCGCAAAGCGGTGGAATGTGTGCAAGCCCTTCCTCTGGAACGGATTTTAATTGAAACCGACTGCCCTTACATGGCTCCCGAGCCCCATCGGGGACGACGCTGCGACAGCCGCCTTGTGCCCCTTGTCGCCGCCAAAATCGCTGAAATCAAGGGTCTCGACCCCGAGACCGTTGGAATACAAACCATGCAAAACGCAAAAGAACTGTTCCGAATTCCATAAAAGGAGAACCGACCATGAAGCTGAGCAAAAACCCGCTGCTGAACAAGGCCGCCAAAAATCTACCCTTACTGCTGGCCTTCTGTATGCCCTTTCTTATCGTCTGCTGTGCCTTCGCCGTAGCGGAAGTATTCCCCATCGGTGACAGACAAATTCTGTCCTCCGACGGCTGGCACCAATACTACCCCTTCCTGTTGAGCCTGCGGGAAAAGCTGCTGAACGGCGGCTCTCTGGAGTATATCAACGACATCGGCGGTGGTGTGAATTTCCTCTCTCTCTATGCCTACTATGTGGCAAGCCCTCTGTATCTGCTGTCCGTTGTGTGGCCTGAGAGCTATATGGTGGAGTTCTTCACCCTGATGACCGTGCTGAAGATTTCCTTTGCGGGTCTGTTCTTCGCCCTCTATCTGAAAATCGTCTACAAGCGCAATGATTTGAGCATTGCCTTCTTTGCCCTGTGCTACGCTCTGTGCGGCTGGGCGGCAGGCTACTACTGGAACATCATGTGGCTGGATACCTTCGCCCTGCTGCCTCTGCTGATGGCGGGCATGGTGAGCCTGCTGCGGGACGGACGCTTCCGTCTGTATGTATGCGCACTGGCGCTGTCCCTGTGGTGCAACTACTATATCGCCTTCTTTAGCTGTATTTTTGTACTGCTGAGCTTCTTTGTCTACTGCATCTGCACATGGAACGGTTTCGGCAACTTCCTGCGCCGCTTCCTGCGCATCGGTGTCTGTACCCTTTTGGGCGTAGGCATCGCTACGGCACTGCTCCTGCCGTGCCTGCTTGCCATGCAGACCACCTATTCCTCTACCACCAAGGAGGTCTATTGGCTGGCAATGAACCTGCCCACCAAGATCTACTCCGACTCAGAAGCCATCGGCGACTGGGCTGTGCTGACCCAAAAGGTGCTTCCCGCTCTGCCCCAAGCCCTCGGAGATATCAGCTCCCGCTTTGTAGACGGCTACAATCCCGTCAATCTGGATGGTCTGCCCAATGTATTCTGCGGCTTCCTGACGATCATGCTCTGCGTGTTCTACTTCTGCAACGGCAAGATTCGCCTGCGGGAAAAGCTGTGCAATTTGGCTCTGCTTCTGTTCCTCTTTGCAAGCTTCATCTTCCGTCCTCTGGACTATATGTGGCACGGCTTCCACTTCCCCAATATGATTCCCTATCGCTTCGCCTTCCTGGTACCCTTCGTATTGGTTTCCATGGCTTACCGTGCCTTTACCCAAATCCGCAACTTCAAATTCTGGAAATTGGCCATCATTCTGCCCGTTTCCGCTCTGTTTTGGGGCAACGCCGTTCTCCGTGACGACTCGGGCAATCAGGTCATGGTCACCACGGCGGTGGTGTTAATGGGCGGAGGCTTCTACTTCTATCTCCGTGGTCCCCACAAGCGCAACCGCGCCAAGCAGTACCGTTTGGCTACCACCTTTTTGTGCTTCATTCTCCTTTGCGAGATGATTCTGTCCTTCGCCTTGGGCGTGGATAAGGTTGGCACCAGCTCCCACAGCGGCTATCCCACGGACAAAGAACATGTGTCGGCTCTGCTGGATTACTTGGAAAAGAACGACTCCGAGCTGTACTACCGCACGGAGGTGACGGATACCCAGACCCTCAACGACGGTGCTCTCAACGGCTACCACGGTCTGACCGCTTTCAATTCCTCCGCCAATGTGAATTTCAACCGTTTTACCCGTGCTCTGGGCTACGCCGCATGGCCGGGAAGCAACCGTACCGCATACTACGAAAATTCTCCCTTCACCAATGCCTTCTCCGGTCTGAAATACCTGATTGACCGCAACGGGCTCCATCTGAGCTCCCACAACACCCTTGTTGCCCGCTCCGGCGACTGCCTGCTCCTGGAAAATCAGGACTATATCGGCATGGGCTTTATGACCAACCCCGCACTGGCTGATTTTATGTCCCGTGAGATGCAGAGAAATCCCATTTTCGACCAGTTGGAGATGTTCTCTTTGGCTACGGGCATTCAGGATGATCTTTACCGCCATTTGGAGTTCGATCGGCTCTACACCGACGAGGATTGCACCTTGGAAAAAAGCGCGACCCGTGGGCATTATCGCTACACCCGTCCCGAGGGCAATACCATCAACCGCTTTAACATCCACTTCACCGTGGAAGAAGCGGGTCTGATGATGGCACAATTCTATATGTATAACGGCGAAGATGTGTCTATCGATGTCAACGGAACCGAGCTGCTTTCGCCTCCCTCCAAGGTGCGGGCGATGGTCTGCGTCGGAGATGTGGAGGTAGGCGATGTGGTCACCTTCACCTTCAAGAACAAAAAAGTCACCAGCGGCACCTTCACCTTGGATGTGGTTCTGCAAAACGAGGAGCTGTTCCAACAGGGTATGGAAACCCTGTCCGACGA
The DNA here is from genome assembly GCA_045595645.1 of Faecousia sp. Lineage (GTDB taxonomy): Bacteria > Bacillota > Clostridia > Oscillospirales > Oscillospiraceae > JAZOXB01. Next base: position 1,418 of record JAZOAV010000182.1, on the reverse strand, counting down.
AATCTGGAACCTGACCGAGGTCACGGACACCTATTTCCGCGGCGATATCTCCGTCAAGGAGGACGGTCTGTTCTACACCGCCATTCCCTATGAACCCGGCTGGACTGCCTATGTGGACGGCGTGGAGGTTCCTCTGGCAGAGACCTACGATGTGTCCTCCGAGGATGTCATGCTGACGGATGCCATGATCTCCTTCCCCTTGAGCGCAGGTGAACACGAGATTATTCTGGAGTTTAAAGCGCCCGGCCTGCGTGCGGGTCTGCTGATCAGCTTGGGCAGCATTGCTGTATTTGTGCTGCTTGCGGTTCTCCTGCGGAAGAAGCCCGTCCTTTGGGCAGACCGTGTAGCGGAAGAAACGCCTTTGAGCGAGCTGAGTGAAAAGGAATTCCTTGCCCGCTTGGAGCAGTGGACTGCCGAGCCTGTGAACAAATCCGCTCTGCGCAAGGCCATTTCCGCACGGAAAAAGTGCCTGAGTGAGGAGCAAATCGACTTCGCCTCCCAAAAGCTCTTGGAGCAGCTTGTGGAGCATCCTGCCTATCAGGAAGCGGAGAGCATTTACGCCTACCTGAGCTACAATCAGGAAGTGCGTACGGACCCCATCATTCGCCGTGCGATGGCTGACGGCAAGCGTGTGGCTGTACCCAAGGTAGACGAGGGCGAGATGAAGTTCCTGTGGCTCAGCGAAGAAAGCTGCATTTCCGACGGCTACAAGGGTATCCCCGAGCCGGAGGACGGCGAAGAAGCCACGGACGAGACTGCTCTGGTGCTGATGCCCGGTCTGCTCTTTGACACCATGGGCAACCGCATGGGCTACGGCGGCGGCTTCTATGACCGCTTCCTTGCCAAAGAGAAGCACCCCACCTTGGCTCTGTGCTATGACTTCCAGTTTGTAGAATATCTGGAAACCGAGGCCCACGACCGCCCCGTCCAAACCGTCCTCCGCGCCTCTACCATCCTTCCCGAACCCGAAGAAGCAGCGGAAACGGAAGAAACGGAAGCTACAGAAGGATCGGAATCTACAGAAGGATCGGAATCTACAGAATAAGCAAAACCCACCGTAGGGAACGGCCTGCGTGCCGTTCCAAATATGACGGAAATTGATCAAGGGAACGGCACATAGGCCGTTCCCTACGACATAGAACGAAGTGCAACAGAATCCATGGGGGACGGGTCTCCCGCCTCCCCGCGCGCACCATCAATAATGCACCCGTAGCGCGCGGCATCCTTGACGCGCCTGCACGCACCAAGCCCCCCCCCTTTGAAGGGGATAGCGAAGCGATTTTGATAACCGATTGCCGGCAGGACAGGGGACGGTTTGCGTGAACCCTCTTGAAAAGTTAGGATAAAAAAGGGCAAAAAGGTACTACCCGTAAAAACTCGGCTTTAAAAATTCGATTTTTGCTGATTTTATTCTGCTG
>JAZOAV010000181.1:0-17887 GCA_045595645.1 Faecousia sp. | reverse complement strand
ACTTCGTTTGCCGAGTGCCTACTACCACTACCTCCAACGAGAAGGCAGTACCATGAACAACAAAAATCTCCATCGTAACAGAGAAATACTCTACGCCTTCGACGATATTCGTCAGTGGTTTGCTGCCCATGGGATGGATGAAATTTACAAGCGGGAGCTGAGCTATTTGGCGGTGGAGCATTTGTACCTCGCCGCTACGGTGCGGGTGCTGCAAATCGACCGCAAAAGCGAGCTGATAGAGGAATTCCGCTCCTATATGCAGATCCACTTCCCCGGCTATGCCCAAACACCCTATCTGTCCCTGTTAGGAAGAAATCGAACACTGATCTACCGCCTGCTACAGAAAAAGCACTACCGCAGTGTGCTATTCCTGTTCAAATGTAAGGGCCTGCTGTCAAGATAATAACAATTCCCTGCAAAATCAGGAGGTTTCTCCTAATTTTGCAGGGATTTTAACATTTTTCGGAAATGTATCTGTTCGTAGGGGTCGATGCCCACATCGACCCGTGTAGGCGCAAATTATCACCTATGCAATGCCGCGGCAATGCGGCAGCACAGTGCCGTGAAGGGGCGAAGCACCATATCATACTGCCCGCCGTAGGCAACAAAATGTGCTCCAAAGCCATACTTGTATTGGTGCAAGCCCAATTTCGGATTATCCATATCGGGATAACCCTCCACGCCTCGGAAGTCAAAATAACGACAGCCCATAGCAAGGGCATCGGTCTGCATGTGCCATTGCAGAAGCTCGTTGGGATGCTCCCTCAGCACATCCCGATGGGAACAGCCGTAGAGAAACCATGCCCGATTACCATAAAACACAGCAATGGCCGCAGCAAGAAACCGCCCATCCCGCTTCGCAAAATAGAGACGGGCATGGGCCCCCATTCCACGCAATAAATTTTGAAAATAGGATAGCTCGCGAGGAACAAAGCCATTCTTTTCGGCAGTTTCTTCCATCATTTTGCAAAATTCAGGCAAATCCGTCTCACTTCCCAACTCCACGGACACACCACTACGCTGTGCCAAACGGAGCTTGCGGCGGGTGTTACTGTGATAGCCCTGCAGGAGTGTCTCCTCAGTCAAGCCCTGTAGATCCAGCACATAACACAGCCGCGGCTGAAAAAGGGAAAAATCCACATTCCTGTTGCAACGAAAACCTGAAAAAACCGTGTTTTCCTCTACCATAGGGTCTATGCGGAGCAGATACGCATTCCGCTCCCTTCCCAGCTGCCGTGCTCCGTCCAACAGGGCTTGCAGTGCCGCCTCATCATCGTAAATTGGCCCTCTCGGTGCGTAGAGCAGACAGCTTTTTCCATAGCGTAGCTTGCGGCACAGCAGTGCCATACTACCCCGTATCACGCCCAGCGCATCCCGATAGAGCAAGCCTTGCCACGACCATTCCCTCTTAACCTGTCCCCAAAGGGAGCTTTGCATAAAATGGCAGTGAGGGTGGTTTCTCACATAGGCATCCAATTCCTGCGCATGCTCCAAATCTACAAATTCCAACATTTGCATTGCTTCTTTCTCTCTGTTTTCCCTCTCTGTGAGAGATAGTGCAATGTTAACCTATCTTTGTATCTGCTCCTAATCCTTCTTGTATCGAATCTGCAACATCGTGGTCTGTTTCCGGTACAGATTGCCAGTCCAGACCTCCATTTTCATGGTTAAAGAGTTTGCAGAACACAAACCGCTGTCCGTCATCATCCATCATCACGGCCTCCTGACGGAAAATCACCACATCCTCTTGTCGCTGCCGTACACCTTTTAGCTGCAAGCCATAGTATTGTGCCCAAGCCAGCATTTCAGCTTCGTAAGAGTCCTCCCCTTTGCTGGTGCCTCTCAGCATTTCTTCCCCCTGCGTCCACGCCTCCAAAACGGACACACGCAATATTTTCTCCGTGTCCACATCTAAGCACAGGCTGATAAGTCCATCCGGATCATAAAGGGAATAAAAGCGAAACACCGTGGCATTCTCTCTGCAAAAAGCCACACACTGCCGCACCTGCAAGGTCTGTTGATTCCACTCCGCCGTCGTATAGCTATGTTCATCTATCGCACCACTGCGCCACAAAATTTCCAGTTCCTTTAAGGCACTGTAGATCAGACGGCTGCAAGCCTGGCTGTTGGGCTCTGTTTCCTCCAAAACGAGGATTTCATCCGTTGCCAGCAACATCTGCTTTTCCGTCAGGCTGAGCTGTGTCACATTGAGCTGAGCATCCTCCGTCACGGTCAACACCTGTGCCTCTGCTCGCCGTTGTTCCATGCGAAGGAGCAGCCACGGAAAGCAAAAGGCTCCAAGCAAAATCAGGAGGATGAGGGCAAGTCCGATCCAATATCGTTTCCGCACGGCACTTCCTCCTCTCGCAGAATCAGCGACACACAGGTTCCCTGACCAGGTGTACTCTCAAATTTCAATTCTCCATGGTGTGCCGCCGCAATGCGTTGGCATAGTGTCAAGCCCAGTCCCGCACCGCCTTGCGCGCGGGAGCGGGATTTATCTACCATAAAAAAGGGCTCTGTCAAGCGTTCCAGTGCCTCCGTCGGGATGCCCCGTCCGTGGTCTGTCACGGAAAAACAATAGCCGCCCTCCACGACTTGCCCTGCCAGCACAATCTCGCTGTCTCGCTCCGATGCTTTGCGGGCATTGTCAACAAGGTTATACAGCAAGGTCTGCAACAGCTCTCCCGCCGCGAACAGAGTATGCTCCTGCACCCGCAGCTCCAACGAGATTCCCGCCTCCTGCAACAAATACGCACAGCTCCTCGCCGTGTCCTCCGCCAAGCGGCGGGCAGACAGGCTGCGGAATTGAGGTGTCTCCCCTTCCAGTGCAAACAGCTCCAAAAGGGCAAAGGACATGGCTTCCAATCGCTTGCCCTCGGAAAAGATGTAGTTTGCCGCCTCCATTTGCACTTTGGCAGGCAACTGACGGCTGCGCAGAGTGTCTGCGTAACCGATAACAGAAGTCAAGGGCGTTTTCAACTCATGGGCAAAGCTGGCAGTGAAATCCTTCTGCCGCTGTGCCGCATCCGCCAGCTCCTTGATTTTCGCTTCTAAGGAATCTGCCATTTCGTCAAAAGTTCGGGCGAGCCGCCCCAATTCATCCTCACTGCGCACCGCCGCCCGCTTGTCATAGCGGCCTTCGGAAAACTGTTTGGCAGCACGGGCAATGCGGCGAATGGGTCTTGTTAAGTAAAATGCCATTGCCGCAGTAATGGACAAGGCCACCAACAGAATCACCAGCATGATGATACAGTAGCGGGATAACTCTCCCTCGGTACGGGTATAGATGGGCGTGATTTCTCGGCTGCGGCTGAGATAGAGCAAGGTATCGTAGATACTCAGGCGCAAGGAAGCCACCACGAATTTTTCCTCGCCAACGGTCAGAATCCGAATCTCCGTGGTTCCGTTTCGTTGAGGAAAAACCGCCTCCACCGCATTTGTACTGCATGCAATGAGCTTTCCGTCGCTGTCCCGTACAGAAAAATCCCGTTGCTCCCCCTGTTGGGCAGGGCGCAAATAGCTCTGCAATGCCAAAATCGCCCGATCCGCTTGATCGCGGTTCAGCTCGTCAGCGCAGATGGCCTGCACGGTCAGGCTGAACATACGCATATCCTCCTGCGCATCTGCCAATTCCGCCTCTATGCTTGCCTGAAACGCCCCCAGCAGCACACTGTAACCGCCCACCGACAGAGATACAGCCAAAAGCACCGCCACCAAAGCCAACATCTTTCCTGTAAATTTCAATCAGGCACCTCCAGACGATAACCCACCTTATAAATTGTCACCAAGCGTTTTCCCCAGCCCAGCTTCTTCCGCAGACGCTGTACATGGAGATCTACGGTGCGGCTGTCGCCCATATACTCTGTCTCCCACACCCGCTCATAGATGGTATCCCGAAACAGTGCAATGTTCCGATTCCGCAAAAACAGCAGCAAAAGGTCGTACTCCTTATGGGTCAGAGTCACGGGCTGTCCTTTTTTCAGAACCAGCATGGAACGAGGCTCCACTACCACATCATCAATTTCATAGCGTTCCTCTGTCTTACCTGCACGGCGAAGCACGCTCTCCACCCGTGCAATCAGCTCCACGATTTCAAAGGGCTTGATCAGATAGTCGTCCGCCCCTGCCCGCAGACCCTTGACACGGTCTGTCACGCTGCTCATGGCAGTAATAAAAATCACAGGCGTACCCGTGGGACGGATCTGCTCCAACAGCTCGTAGCCGTCAGCCCCGGGCAGCATAATATCCAACAAAACCAAGTCAAAGCTCTCCCGCTCCAACAAGTCAGCCGCTGTCAAACCATCGTGTACCTCTGTACACTGATAGCCGCAGGCGCTCAAATTCATGCGAATCAAATTGGCAATGGCCTTTTCGTCTTCCACAATCAGAACCTTCATTGAATCATCTCCCTATTCTCATTGTGCACCGAAATTGTATCACACTTTCATCATTTTTTCCATTCTTTTCGGTTCTTCTCTTGACTTTTTTCGGGGCAGACCGTAAAATAGAATCATCGTAATTGTAAAGGAGATGTTCTCATGGCATTCACAGGCGCACAATTCATCTGGAAAGATCGCAAGCGGTTTCTCGGCATGCCCCTGAGCTTCACCCGTTATGCCCTCAGTGAGGATCGGTTGTTCATCTCGGTGGGCTTTCTCAGCGTAAAGGACGAGGAGGTTATCCTCTATCGTGTGAAGGACATCAGCGTCAGACGCACCCTTTGGCAGAGATTGTTCGGTGTCGGCACTGTCATTATCGCATCGTCAGACAAGACCACGCCCTTACTCACCTTGCTCAATGTGAAAAAACCTATGGATGTAAAGGAAATGCTCCACGAAAATGTGGAGTCAATGAAACTCCGTCGCCGTATGCGCATCAATGAAACATCGGCAAGCGTTGATCAGGACATGGACGAAATCGATGATGATTTTGATTTCGATATTTAGGGAAGCTCTGAATCCATCGCCAAGAGCCGCTGAATGCTAAAGGCTATTTGTTCAGAGGTTCCTTAGTAATTACAGTTTCTCCCACTTCTCTCTTGCAAATTTCCTGCGTTTCTGCTATAATACAAGAGATTTTATGAAACAGGAGGTTATACCTTGGAAGCACTTTTTGAAAATGTAAAAGTATTTCTGGAGAATGACGGCTGGATGATGATGCTCATGTGGCTCATCGGCGGCGTGCTCATTACCTTGGCGATTGTCAAGGACATGGAGCCCTCTCTGCTCCTTCCCATTGGCTTCGGTGCCATTTTGATGAACCTGCCCAACGCTGAGCTGGGCGTATTGGAAACCCTGTACAATGCCGGTATCGCAAACGAGCTATTCCCCCTGCTGCTGTTTATCGGCATCGGTGCCATGATCGACTTCGGGCCCCTGCTGTCCAATCCCAAGCTAATGATATTTGGTGCAGCGGCTCAGTTCGGTATCTTCTTCACCTTCTTTATGGCAAGTCTCTTTGGCTTCGACATCCGTGATGCCGCCTCCATCGCCATCATCGGTGCCGCTGACGGCCCCACCTCCATTGTCGTAGCTACCAAGCTGGGCAGCCAGTACATCGGTGCCATTACCGTCGCTGCTTACTCCTACATGGCTCTGGTTCCCATGGTACAGCCTCCCATTGTTAAGCTGCTGACCACCAAAAAGGAGCGTATGATTCGCATGCCCTACGAGGCCAAGGAAGTCTCCAAGGTCACTCGCATCATGTTCCCCATTGTCATTACTGTGATCACCGGTATTTTCGCTCCCAGCGCCGTGTCTCTGATCGGCTTCCTGATGTTCGGTAACCTGATTCGGGAGTGTTGTGTACTGAATTCCCTGTCCGAAACTGCACAGAAGGTACTTGCCAACCTGATCACCCTGTTCCTTGGCATTTCCATTGCTGTCAATATGGGCTATGACAAGTTCCTGTCTACCGAAACCCTGCTCATTATGGGTCTGGGCCTTGTCGCCTTTATCTTTGACACCGCCGGCGGCGTTCTCGTTGCCAAGTTCATCAACCTCTTCCTGCCCAAGGGAAAGAAGCTCAATCCCATGATCGGTGCAGCAGGCATCTCTGCCTTCCCCATGTCCTCCCGTGTCATTCACAAGATGGGTCTGAAGGAAGATCCTCAGAACTTCCTGCTGATGCACACGGTAGGTGTCAATGTTTCCGGTCAGATCGCTTCCGTTATCGCAGGCGGCTTGATCATGGGCTTGGTCTATACCATCGGTTAAGGAGGTCTAAACCATGTACGAAGAAATGATTACCACCGCCGTTGAAGTGGCAAAAGAAATCCCCGCCCGTCAGGCGACGATTATGGAGTCCTTGCAGCTCATGGCTGAAGGCTGGGGCGGCATCTTTATTGTCATTCTCATTATGATGCTCGGCATCCTCGGTCTGAATAAGGCCTTTAGCAGAAAGAGATAAGCACAAACCTCCTTCCCACAAACGGGAAGGAGGTTTTTTTTATCAAAGGGCAAGGCGGTTCTCGCCTTGCCCTTTCTCGGTATTATTTTGCGAAGAACGCCTTGGCGCTATCGGAGTAGGCGAACAGAGCTTTGCTCAGAGCTTCCAGTGCAGTGCCGCCGGTTTTGGAGGCGTAGGTTTCCGCACTGTAACGGAGAGTTTCGCTGAGTTGCGTTTCGCCTTCATAGATGGCCACATCCACGATGGTGCGCAGCTCAGAGGCAAGCAGACCGTAGAAGGTGAAGCTGTAGTAGCTGTTAGCCGAGCTGTAAACTTCAATACCCGTCAGGGTAACGGTCTTGAGTTCGCCGGTGCTGCCCGTGTAGGAAACCTTCATGGACAGATCGGTGACATCACCACTGTAGCTCTTGGCATTGAACACGAACTTCATGCCAACCTTAGAGCCAAGGTCAAGGGTCTTGCCAACCCAAGTGATGGTGGGGCTTTCCAAGTCGCCCAAATAGCTGTCCGTTGCCGTGAAGGTCAGGGCATCGGTGTCGCTGAGATAGGCTCTCTGGGCATCGGTCATAGCGGCATCTACCAAGCTATCCGTGCGATATTTCTTGTAGCTCTGTGCTTCTGCACCATAGCGGAGCAGGTCGGCGCACAACGTCAGCATATAGACATCGGTGCTCTTTGCCATCATAGCATAGGCATAGGTGGCAACGCTGTAGCTATCGGTCTTGGAGATGTACTCCACGCCGCCCTTGCTCATATGCAGAACCGCATTTACCATATCACCCATACGCACGGCGGTAATGCCTGTCAGAGTGAAATAATAATAGTTTCCGTTCAGAACAGGCTCAACCTTGACAGTGGTTGTTCCCGTCTGTGTATTTCCTTCATACTCAGGCAGGATGCACTCCAGATAGTAGCTATCGTAATTTGCCAGTGCAGTCTTGGGAACAGCGAAGGTAATGGAAATATCACTTGCCAGGTCCAGAGTGTGATAGATCGTAATGTTCTCGTCCACTGTGGGCTCCGTGGAAGCCGCGCCACACTCGGTCGTATAGTAGGTAATCGTTGCCTTGCCGTCAAAAGCATAGAGCTGGGGCAGCAGCATACTGGTGCTGGTCGCACTGGTGTAGGTGGTGAAACGGGTCGCACTCACATTATAGAGGAAACGGCCGTAGGAAGAGTTCGTATTCTGAATCGTTGCCGCACCTTCGTTAATTGTAATTTTCCAGGTGGTTGTACCGCTATCCCACTTCACATTTTTGTTAGCAGTTGCACCCAAAAGCTGTCCTTCCTCGTTTGTCAGCGTCCATGCACCTGCCTCGCCGCCCAAAACGAGCTTCACAGTGCCGTCGCCAAGGGTTTCCAGCACAGACAAATCGTCGGAGAATACGGAGTCAACCTCATCCAGATAGCCGCTGTTATGCGCACCTGCGGTCACGCCCTTGGTATTGGAAGTCAAAACAAGCTGCATGCCAGCCTTCAGCTCGCTGTCGCTTTCCACCAGCATCCACTTGCCTGTTCCATCGGGATCAGTAATCTGACAGTAGGTAAACAGAGCCTTCAGGCTTGCGTCGGCACTGAGGATGTAGCTCTGACCGGCCTTGTAGTAGCTGCCGACGGAGGTGCTGTCTTTCACAGTTTCGGAGATCCAGCCCACAAAGGTATAGTCCTCGTCGGGAACTGCACTATAGTCAGGCAGGGTCACGATGTCGCCCTTGTAGCCGCTCAGAGCTGCGGGAGCAGTCAGACCGGCGGGCACGGTAAAGCTGAGATACAGCTTGGCACCCAGAGCGTCAATGCTTTCATTCTTGGTTGCGGAACAGACAGTGCAGGTATAGACACGCAGACCCGTCTGCGTCTCCGTAGGCTGTACGGTCACAACACCATCGTCCCAAGCATGCTTTTCGCTGTCATCCAAATCCGCACCACAGGTAGCGCACAGGTGCCAGTGGTAGGTTTCGTCACTGCTGTACTTTCCTGCCGTGTGACCAAAAGCAGCAATGACCGTATCAGCCAAAGTAATCTGATTGCTGCAAGCCGCGTCGCTGAACAGTCTGCCGCAATCGTTACAGGTATAGTAAGCGGAATTACCTGCTGTGGTACAACTTGCAGCCACAGCCTTGTGGTAGGTGCTTGTGCTATGCTCACAGCTTACCAGTTCCGTGGTGTAGAAAATCGTACCACCGCCACGCTGATAAAGCTGAGGCAGAGAAAGCATTGCCGAGGGGGTATTCGTATAAGTAGTAAAGCGGGGAGAATTGTTATTGTAGAGGATTCTGCCATAGGAGCTGTTGCCGCTATAAATGGAAGCATCACCATTGCTCACAGAGATATTCCATGTCGTCGTACCAACGCCCCAGCCCAGCTTCTTGGCGGCAGCAGCCCCCAACAACTGACCGTCTGCATTGGTCAAGGTCCACGCTCCATCTTCGCCGCCCAAGGTGAAGATCTCCACGGTTTCGTCGGGAGCTTCCAAAATGCTGAAATCAGCAGAGAAGGTCGCAACGACATCTGCCAAATAGGTAGTTGCGATGTTGCCCGCAGCAACACCATTTGCGGTGGATGCAATGATCAGCTCTGTGCCACTGATCAGCTCATCCGTGGACATAACCCGCGTCCATCCTTCGACAGGGTTAGGGCCATCCGAATGTTGATACAGGGCATAGAGAGTAATGCTTCGAGTTGGCGTATAAGAGGAGCCTGCGGCGTAGAATGCGGGCTTCTCGGTGGTATCAGCAACAGGAGCTTCTACCCAGCCGACAAAACGATAGCCATCGGGATTGGCAATGTGAGGCAGAGTGATCTCGTCACCTGCGTAACCGCTGATTGCATCGGCCGCGCCGTTAAAGCTCACGGTTACGGCAGTCTTGGCAGCAAAGTTAATACGAATTGCGCAACCCGTCTCTGCATCGACGGTGAATGTGTTGCCGTTTTGCGTCACAGTAGCAGTACCGCTGAGAACGGTATAGCCTGCGGCGTAGTAACCGGTCTTGGGGTATGCGGTAATGGTGCGACCGCTAACGGACACCGTACCGTGGCTTGTATTACTGCTGATGGCATTGATTTCGAAGTTGACCGAACCGTTGCCACTGGGGGTAGTCATGTTGGCAGGAATCTCCTGACCAAAGAGCAGCCATGCAAACTCAGGGAAGTCGATAAAAACATTACGGTTGCCCTGCACGCCCTGAATGGAATCGTTACGGGACATTTCCCATGTATCCACAGGATCCATTTCGCACCACTGCAAAAGGGTTTCCAAGTCCATAATAACCTTCCAGCCAGTGTTCTCATCGCCGGAGGGTTCGTAAGGATTGGGATCAGTTTCAAACAGGTTCGGCTCTTCCCAGCGCACATAGACATAGAGGAGAACACGGGCCACATCACCCTTGATGTTGTCGTTCACCTCAACCATGCCGAGAGACTTCCCATCCTCCTTGTAGCCGCCCACATAATACAGAACAGGATTATCGTCATAGTAGTGAGTGGAATAGGAACTATACAGCTCACGCACATTGCCCATCGTATAATTGTTTCGGGTACTATTGACACTGGAATTGGTCGGGCGCAGATGGTGAAGGTCGCAGCCACCACCATTTTGATAGAACGATGCACGGCTCTTGGGCCACACATGCTCACGATTGAAGCTGGAGGAAGGCTCATCAGAGTAGAAAAGCTGCGCCTGAGAAGAACTTGCAGTGCAATCTGTGTCAGGCCAATAGTCAATCAGCGAATCGTAGCTGACAGACTTGGTCATAGTGCTTTCCATCAGGGCCTGCAAGCGCTGATACATGGCACTGTCCACAGTGTCAAGACAGCTTTCATTGCCGGGGGTCAGCGATGCCATCGCATCATAGGTGTAATTACCTGTGTAGTAGGCCGTAGCCTTAGAGGACAATTCCTCACAGACCTCGTGTCGGGTTCCCTGATTTGTGCTTGCAGCTGAGACTGTGAGCAGGCTTGTAGGGCACAAAGCCAACAGAACAGCAAGAACCAGAAGCAAGGAACAGCTTCGTTTGCAGATTTGTTTCATTTGAACAACCCTTTCCTTTTAAAATTTCGTCTTTCTATTATACCACATGACAGAACATCCGTAAAGCCAATATTCCGTCTTTTTTCATAGCATTCCCAAAGAAACGGGCGGCCATTGGCCGCCCGTTTGGGGTATTAAGGGATTAGCTGAACTGTGCCTTTGCAGCGTCGGAGTATGCGAGCATAGCCTTGCACAGGGTCAGCAGGCTGCCGCTGATGTTGTTACCATAGGTATCAACACTGAACTCCATGGTCTCAGAGACCTGAGTGTTGCCATTGAGCACTGCAACGGACATAACCGTTCTCAGCTCGGCTGCGGTCAGCTTATCAAATGCAAATGCGTAGTAGTTGGCATTGTTGTTATACATTTCAGCGTTGTTCAGAACAATTTCCTTAGCGCCACCGTTGATGTCGGTGTAACGCACACGCAGGCTCAGCTTGGAAGCATCGCCGCTGAACTTAGAAACATTGACAACATACTTAACGGTGACCTTAGAGTCCAGAACCAGAGTCTTGCCCAGCCAAGTGACAGTGGGGTTGGTGATATCGCCCAACTGCTTGTTGGTGTTGCCGAAGGTGACAGTGTTCAGATCGGTCAGGTAAGCCTTATGGGCATTGGTCATAGCAGCGTCAACCAGAGCATTGGTGCGGTAGCCCTTGTAGGTCTGAGCGGATGCACCGTAGCGCAGCAGGTTAGCGCAAACAGTCTTGACCTTGCCGTCGATAGACGCATTGTTCAGCATAGCATAAGCATAAGTAGCAACACTGAAGCTGTCGTTAGCGGAGCAATAGAACACACCATTCTTCATACCGTACATGGTAGCACGGACAGTGTCATTCATCTGCAGAGCAGTGATGCCTTCCATGTTGAAGTAGTAGTAGCTGCCGTTCAGAACAGGAGCAACACGGACATTCTTAGTACCGGTGATCACATTGCCGGTATAAACATCCATGGTGAAGTCCATGTAAACGGTGCTCATGTCGTAGCCGCTCAGCAGGTTGGCGGGAACAACGAAGCCGATGGAGATGTCACTCTGGAGGTTCAGAGTATGACGAATAGCGATGTTGCCGTCCAGCGTTGGCTCCAGGTTCTCCTTAGCGCCGCAAGCGCACTCGCCGTTGGAGAATGCGTGTTCCATGTACTCAGAGTATGCGCACTTGGAGCAGCCGCGGATGTGGCCGTCTTCATCTTCGTACTCATAGGTGTAGCTATGGCCGGCAGCGGGGATCACGGTAGCAGCCTGAATGACCTCGCCACAGACGGAGCAAGCGATCTTATCGGTCATGCCGGTAGCAATACAGGTGGGAGCATAGCCGGGAGTAGTAACCTCGGTATGGCCCTTAGCAGGAATGACCTGGGTAGCGACGAGGGTTTCCATGCAAACGGAGCAGTACTTGCCTTCGGTGGATCCGTCGGTAGTGCAGGTAGCAGCCACAGCGGGAACGATCACTTCGGTGTGGCCGGTAGCGGGAACGACAGTCTGTGCAACGATAACAGCCTTACAATCAGAGCAGTAGCTGCCTTCGGTCAGACCGGTCTCGGTGCAAGTGGGAGCAACAGCAGCCTGCTTGACAACATTGTGAGCCTCAGTCTTGGTCTTGCCACAAACGGTACAGGTAGCGGTATGCATGCCGTTACCGCTGTCCTTCCATTCGCCGTAGGTGCAGCCTGCGGGCAGGACTTCCTTCTTGGTGTTGCCACAGCCTGCGCCGGAGTAAGCGTCATGTGCGCCGGCCTGGATGCCATCGCAAACATATTCTACATATCCGTCTGCGGTGCAGGTAGCTGCAACGCGCTTAACTTCTTTGAAGTTACAGGTTTCGGTCCAGTAGCTCAGGCAGCTATAGCAGAATGCCTCGTGGGTAGTCTCAGTAAGAGACCAAGTCTCAACGCGAGCATGAGAATCCTCGCAGGAAACGCTGTAGGTGTGACCACAGCCGGTGCAGGTAAAGGTAGTAGTCAGGGTAGCTTCATCATAAACGGTCTCGTACTTGTGGCCCAGAGCGGGGATGGTCTCGGTGCGGGTCTCGCCGCACAGGGAGCAGGTGTAGGTTGCGCTGCCGGCAGTGGTGCAGGTAGCGGGGACAGAAGCGGTGATGGTCTCGTTGTGCTTGCAGCCCTTCTGCATGATGGTGTTGCAGATGGTGTACAGCTCGCCGCTGCTGGTGGAAGCACTCATCAGGCAAGCGCCCAGAACTTCGTCAACAGTACCGGTGTAGTCAACCTCGAAGGAGCTGACACCCTTGGTGTTCAGGAAGCTGCCGCTGATGGTCAGGGTCTGGTTGCTGTTGCTGAAAGAGAAGCTTGCAGAGCCCCAGCCGGACTTATTGGTGACATTGCTGATCGTCACGCCGTTCTTCATATTCAGAACAAGCTTGGTAACGGGAGAGCTGTGAACCTGGTTCATAGCAGTGATGCGCAGGGTGTTTTCGTCCACAACCTCAACACCACCGTACACGCCGAAGCCGTAACGGAAGCTTGCGTAGCCAAGGACATTACCGGTAGAAGTATTGGAGTCAGAGTTGACTTCCTTACGATACTTCATAACATTGTAGATTTCTTCATAGATACGGGAGTTAGAGGGGCCGGTGCCGGAACCGTCTTCGTTGGGGAAGTACTGGATAGCGGTAACAACATTACCGCCGGCGTTGGCGATGTTCTTGGACAGGGTAGTGGGCCAAGTAGCCTGTGCACCATAGGTGCTGGCGTAGGACATAACGCAGATGTAGTCCAAGCACTTGCTCATGGAAGCGTAATCCTGGCCATATACGCAAATTTCATAGACATTGTTGGTTGCGGGTTCGGGCATGATAGCTGCGGAGATAATCTTGCCGGGAGCTGCATCGGAAACCAACTTAACAAAGTCGTTAACGGTGTCGATACGCAGCTGCTTGAACTTCTTGGCACCGTTCTGCAGGTCAGTGGAGCCACTGCCGGTCAGAGCACTTGCGAAGGTGGTGCCGGAAGCGGTGGTACCGGAGGAGCTGTAAACAACATAGCCATCGGAGTTGTAGCCATAGGTGTAGCCCTGGCCGGCGCACATTGCGATGGTAGCAGCATTGTACTCAGCCTTGGTGATGCCGTACTTGCTGATCAGAAGCTCACGGGTCTCTGCGCCCCAGTCATAGTAGAGGCCGCCGTAGCGGATGGTGTCCAGATGGATACCTGCCAGATCGGGGTACTTGGCACACAGTTCCTTAACCAGGTTGGTAAAATAGGTCTGATAGTCGGCGTTACGGAGGTTAACATACTGATTAACAGAATCAGAAGTACCAACACGGAAGTGGTAGTAGTTGTCGCCGGGGTTGTTTGTCATGTAGAGGTCGTCACGAGCAGCCATCATCCAAGCATGGATACGGATGCCGTAGGGTCTTGCGGCGTCCAGAGCAGTCTGCAGCAGGTCATAGCTGTAGCTGTTCTGGTAGCCAACGGAGGTGTTCCAGGAAGTGGTGCCGCCGGTACCCTTGATCAGAAGGTAGATGTCGGTGAAACCGGTTTCGGCATATTCCTTCATGATGGTCTCAGGGCCGCGTTCTTCCATAACGCTGCCCCAAAGCCAGTCGGCCACGATGAGCTCGTCTTTGTCAATGTCGGCAGCACGAGTTGCGGGTTTGGTTTCTTCGAGCTCGTGAGTCTCAGCGGCAAAAGCCGTGCCGAAACAGGAAACGAGCATAACAAGAACCAAAACGAACGAGAGGATGCGGTTCATGTACTTCATATTCTAAGTCTCCTTGTCTTAAAATAGTTTACAAATTAGAAGGGCAGCTCGATCTTCTTGTCGCCGCTCAAGGTGTAGAGGAGCTTAAAGGTCTGATAGCCCAGATAGTTGCCGTTGTTCACGGGGTCAGCATAGATCCAACCATTCTCGTTATTGATGTTGGGGTTGGGAGCCATAGGCAGATAAACAGTGCCCCAAACATGCCCTTCGGAGGAGTTGGTGAACTTGCAATACCAGTGAGAATATCTTGCGGGGATACCCAGAGTACGGGCAATAGCATTGATCAGGTGACCCATGTCGCAGCAGTTACCCATCTTATCGCGCCATACGCCGAGGGCACCGCGGCTGGAGTTTGCGTAATAGTCATAGTCCGTGACATAAGTAACATACTCCATGACATTCCACATGACCTCATAAGCACTCGTGGGATTGGAATAGGTCTTTCCCTGGTGGCTCTGACTGGAGGGGCAATACATAGCGGTCTTTGCAACAGCAACGATGGTTGCATTGTTGACCTGGCAGTTTGCAGTGGGAACGAGATATGCGCTGTAAGCGGAATAGTCGTAGCCAAAGGTGCCGTCAGCGGGAACGCCGCCGGTAGTGGTGAACCAGGAGTCTACATCCACGGTTGCAGGCAGGGTGCCGTTCTGTGCATAGTATGCCAGCGGCACGGAGAACATATGGATGCCGTTTTCATACTGCAAAGTGCCGTAGGAGCTGGTCATCCAGTTGGGGCCCACGCCGTTGGTCTGCATAAAGGTGATAACCTTACCGGCCATAGTAACGACCTCAGACATGGTGATGGTACCCTTTGTCACGGTTTCAGCAGGATTGGAGGGCTCATCATAGCTGGGGATGCTCAGAGTCTCGTCAGTCTTACCGGCATCCAGTCCGACAATGACCTGCACAGCCAGGTACAGATACTGCGCGGGCTTGCAGTTATAAGTGCCGACGGGAATAGAGGTGGGCAGAGCACCCTTTTCCTTCACATAATCCACAACATAGCTGGCACCGCCGATAACATCTGCATACCAGCCGGTGGCAGCACCGGGGTTGGAGCTGCTGGAGGTGGGAGCAGTAGTTGCAGAGGTGGAAGCAGTGGTGGGAGCGGTGGTAGCAGTAGTGACTTCTTCCACAGTGCCACTCCAGCCGATAACCGTGTTGTAGTTAGGCAGAGCATTGTTGGTCTTGTAGAAGTTCAGGACCTTTGCATACATGTGAACGACATCATAGTAGTTGGTAATGCCAATGTCACTACTGGTGGAGTAGTTAGGACCTGCGGGATTTGCATCGCCCCAGTTAACGATCTTCTGAGCCATTGCAACGAAATCAGCCTTGTAGATCTTGCCGGTTGCGGTGCCCTGAGGATTGGCGGGCTCTTCCAGTGCGGGGAAAGTCAGCTCCTCGTTGGTCTTACCGGCATTCAGGCCGACAACAACCTTACATGCCAGATACTGGAACTGTGCAGGAGTCACGGTAAGAGGACCAACAGGGATGGAAGCAGGCAGAACATTGCCGGCCATCTTGTCGGTCACGAAGGTTGCTGCATCCATAACTGCGGTGTACCAGTTTTCAGGGGTAGCAGGCTTGCCGGGAGTGACCTCCACATCACCCATGTGAACGGGCTTGAAGGTAGCAGTCTCAGGCAGGTTGCCGGAGGTAGCATAGGAAGCCAAAACAGTGGCGAAGAGGTAGCCGATGGAGTACACGGTCATACGACCTTCGTAGACATTGGTGCCATCGGTGGGACGGTTGAAGCTGACGGGCAGCTTGCCAGTGGTGGTGCCGTACTTGGAGACACGCTCAGCCAGTTCCAAATACTGGGCCTTGTTCAGCTCGGTACCGGTGCCGTTCTTCTCGGCACCGTCATGGACGATAACCGCCTTATAGGCGATTGCGGTGGTGGCAGGCTTTCCTTCCATCAGTGCGTAGAGCGCAGAAGCAGCCATCAGGATGTACTCCTCAGAAGTGAGGCTGTAGGAGCCGCAGTTCAAGGTCGCAGGATAGGTGACGCCGTAAGCTACACCATCAATATCCAAATTACCCTTTGCGATGGCGGCATCAAACGCAGCCAGAGCTTCATCGGAAATCCCTGCGATCGCGGTGACATCCAGAGAAGTAGGGGCCGCCGCAGAAACGCTCAGCATACCGAACATGGTGGTCAATACACTGATAACCAGAAGCAGTGCCAGAATGCGAGGCTTGTGATTCATAATGTTAATTCTTTCCTCCTTTAAATTAATGTATTGATGATTGCCCGCAAACTTTGCAGTTTACCGATATAAGTATAACAGAGTGGCCCTCTTTTTACAAGTTTTTCCTTCCCGTCGTTTTGTCACAAAAACTCCTCCACTTTTTGTGCATTTTGCCAAGATTTGATAATGGACATATTTTTTGCATCATTTTTTAAAAATGGACACCTTTCCCATCTGCTTTTCTTTCTTTAATACTATTATTCCATTAAAAGTAGACAACTTTTACGCATCGAAAAAGGAGCAGAAAGCCCCTGATTTCACCACTTGAAATCAGGGGGGCCTTTCACTTATTCTGTCAGCTTTAATCGGTTCAGGGCGCGGGCAAGCTTGGCCTTGGCCAAGTCGATTTCTCCCCGTTCCTTGGCTGCGGCAATGCGAGCCTCCGCCTTTTCTTTGGCGGCTCGGGCACGGGCAGCATCAATATTCTCCGCATATTCAAAGGTAGTGGCCACCAATCGGGCTTCTCCCCCCTGCACGCTGAGGAAACCGCCGCCGCAGGCGGCCTTCCGTTCTGTTTCTCCCACCGTAAGTGTCACAATGCCGATATCCAAAACAGCAACATAGTCTGCATGGCGGGCACGGATGCTCACATAGCCTTCACTGCTTCGCAGATGCAAAGCCTGCGCCATCCCGTCAAATTTCTCACCCTCGGGGGTCACGATTTGCAGATGAAACTCGCTCATTTGCTCTTTCCCGCCTTCTCCACCGCTTCTTCGATAGTACCCACATAGAGGAAAGCGGATTCCGGCAAGTCATCGTGCTTTCCTTCCAAAATTTCCTTGAATCCCCGCACCGTTTCCTTAACGGGCACATACTTACCCTCATAGCCGGTAAATTGCTCGGCTACAGAGAAGGGTTGGGACAGGAATCGTTGAATCTTTCTGGCACGGCTGACCGTGAGCTTATCCTCCTCCGACAACTCGTCCATGCCCATAATGGCGATGATATCCTGCAATTCCTTATACCGTTGCAAAATACGCTGGGTTTCCCGTGCCACCTCATAATGCTCAATTCCCACCACATCAGGGGTCAGAATACGGGAGGTGGATTCCAACGGATCCACAGCGGGATAAATGCCCAAGGAGGCAATGCCTCTGTCCAGAACCGTGGTAGCGTCCAAATGGGCAAAAGTAGTAGCGGGAGCGGGGTCGGTCAGGTCGTCCGCAGGGACATAGACCGCCTGCACCGAGGTAATGGAGCCCTTCTTGGTAGAGGTAATACGCTCCTGCAATGCACCCATTTCCGTGGCCAATGTCGGCTGATAGCCAACGGCAGAAGGCATACGGCCCAAAAGTGCCGAAACCTCCGAGCCCGCCTGAGTAAAACGGAAAATGTTGTCAATAAAGAGCAGTACATCCTGTCCTTCCCTGTCACGGAAATATTCCGCCATGGTCAGACCCGAGAGCGCCACGCGCATTCTCGCGCCGGGCGGCTCGTTCATCTGTCCGTACACGAGAGCCGTTTTGGCAAGAACGC
>JAZOAV010000180.1:0-6198 GCA_045595645.1 Faecousia sp. | reverse complement strand
ACCATGCCGGTGTAGCTGTGCCCCGTGGCAGCAATGGACTCGGTATAGCTGTCACCGCAGTTGACACAGGTGTAGGTTCTTACGCCCGTTGCGGTACAGGTGGGAGCGGCGGTCACTTCGCTTGTGTAGCTGTGGCCTGTTGCCGGAAGCACGGTAACGACACTGTGACCACAGGTACAGGTGGCTGTCTGCTTGCCGTTTGCGTCGCAGGTGGCATTTTCCGTTTGGATGCTATTGTGGTCGTGAGCGGTGGCGGTAAAGGCGGGGTAAACCGTCAAGTCACAGGTGATGCGGCTCAAATCCACGGACTTACCTTCCTGATCCACCCAGCCGGCGAAGGTGTAGTGGCTATTGTCGTCATAATCCTTGGCGGGAGCTGCTCCGCCGTAAGTGGCGGCATTGCCCTCTCGAACGGTCTGAGTTTCCAGCACCTTGCCTTCTTCATCGTGGAAGGTAACGGTGTAATTGGGCAGGGGAGCGGTCCAGGAGAGAATGGGATAGCCGTCATTGATGCCAAAGGTGTCCGGCTCAAATGCGGAGGAATTGAGCAGGGTATGGCCGTTGGTTTTCAGGGCATTGCTGGCGATAATTGTACCCGAGCCGCCGGCGTTTGTCCATGTATCTGCGCCGCTGACACCTATGCCTTTGAGCTTGCAGGGGTGGGTGCTGTCGTAATAACAGTTTACAGGATTGAGCTTGCCGGTTTCCTTGTAACTGCCAATGACCTGACCCACATTTTTGGAGCCCATGACAAAAGCCGCGTTGTAGCAGTTTTTCACGGTACAGGTCTGTGCGCCGCAGTAGCCCAAAATACCGCCCATGGTATAAGGAGGAGTTGTGCCAATGCCCAGCACATTGCCACGGTTGTAGCAATCGACGATACTGTTGGCACCGGAATAGGTCTGACCTACAATACCGCCTGCGAGGGTACTTTGATTGGCCACGCTGGAAACGGTACCCTCGTTATAGCAGCCGGTGATGCTGGTACCGCCGCACATAAAGCCTACCAAGCCGCCCATTTTTACGCCGCCACTGCTGACGGTTACGGCGTTCCTGCAGTTTGTAATCTTTGTCCCGTTGGAGAATCCCACCAAAGCACCGATGTAGGAGGCCGTGCCGGAAACCTGACCGGAGGCGAGGGTAACATTTTGAATGGTGGCGTTCTTGGCAAAGCCAAACAGGCCGACATAGTAGAGAGAGGATTCGATGCGGAGATTTTGGATTTCAAAACCGTTGCCGTCGTAAGTGCCGCTAAAGAAGGAAGATGCCGTGCCGCTGTCGCCGCCGGTTGCAGAATTACCGCCAATCGGCGTAAAGGCTTGCAGCTTGAGATCGATATCCGCAGTTTGCACGAAGGACACCCCTGTAAAGGTGTTGCCTGCGGCCACCTGCTGAGACAGCCAAAGCAGATGCTCAGCCTTGGAAATTTCGTAGGCACCGTCGCTGTTCTTGCTCGGTGCAGCAGCAGCCATGGCAGAAACGGTCGTCTTGCCGCTCAGAGAGTGGATGGCTTCATAGGCGGAAGTACCGCTGTTGTTCACGGATTTGATATGGGCATAGTCGCCGGAAAGCATAACCCTGGTTGCAATGGAAGCGTCCTTGGCCGAGCTCAAGCCGCCACAGATCATGGTAGGAATGTCATAATTCTTGAACTCCGCTACACGAGAGTTGCCTGCCAGCACGAATTTGGTGTTTTTCGCCTTCAGGGCATTCATAAAGTTCGTGCCCACGCAGTTTGCGAGATTCTGATGCTGAGAAATCGCAATGGTGATGCGTTCCTCGTCGACCTCCAGTGCGGAAAGCCATTCCAGTTCCTTGGCCCGAATATCTTCAAAGCGGTTCAGGCCGAAATAGGCTTCATGGGAGTCCACCTTGTCCTCGGCGGAGTCTAATACGATAAAGCGATACTTGCCGTAGGTGAAATCATAGTAAAATTCCCCTGTGACCGTGGGGACATAGTAGTAAATCTGAGAGGCGAAGGGGCCGCGGCATTCCATATTGCCTCGTGCGAAGGCAATGGGATAAGAGCCGTTACTGATTTCTGCGGCGGGCTTGATGAAGCGTTGGGCAAAATCGGCTTTGCTTGCCATCGTCCAGGCCATATCCCCGTTGAGGACGATCAAGGCAGGGCGGCTGCCCAAATGGGAAACAGCGGTCTTCATATAGTCCAGATAGGTGTCGGTACCGTCTACCTTCACATCGGGGCAGACCAGCAGCTCCACCGATTCATCCTTGCCTGCGCCACGGAAATAGTATTTTCCGGAGGTGACAGATTTGCCCTTTGTAAAAGCATAGGCTTGATGCTTGACCATGTTCGTTGAGGTCAGCGTGTAGCTGTTGTTGTCTAAATGCTCTTTTGGTACTTTGACCGTGTGAATGGTATCATAGCTGCGGCGGTTGCCCGCGGCCTCGTCATAGGCGGCGTAATTGACACCGTTGTAGCTGTAGTTGACGCAGCCTGTGGCGGCTACATTGGTAGACCACACCACATTGTACCAGTCGCCGCCGGATTCAAAGACGGCGGGGCCGGCGGTAATGCTCACAGCGGAGCCGCTTGTGTCGCTGGCGGCACCGTTGCCCACAGCGACCTCCTTACCGGTGGTCAAAGCGGGAGCCTTGGGCAGAGTAACACCTTCAGCAGAAGCGCCCGGGGCATTCAAGCTCAGCGTCCGCTCAAGGGGAACGGTTCCGTCAGAGCAGTACATTTTCACATGGGCAGTGTTGCCGCCGGACAGGGTGATCTGACAGGCGGTATATGTAGTCTTGTCACTGTTTACACCGCCGGCAATGACCGTGGGAAATTTAGCACCGCTGCGGGTGACAATATCCTTCGTGTGGGTGTGGCCGCAGATGGAAAGTTGGGTGCCGAACTTGTTGAGATAGGGCACAAAATTGTAGGTGGAGGAAACCAATTTCTCGATTTTGTGAATGTGATGCAGGGAAATGCAGTATTGAGCATCGGGATTGGGTTCGACAGTCTCCAGCCAGCGCATTTGCTGTGCCTTGTAGCCTTCATAATCCACAAGACCGCCATATTCTACGCTGCTGTCCACCTTGTCCTCGCCGGTGTCAGTGACTAGGAAGGAAACAGGGCCGTAGTCAAAGGTGTAGTAGAATTCGCCGGTGGAGGTAGGGAAGAATTCCTTTAGTCTGGGGGCATACTGACCACGGGTCTCGTGATTGCCTCGCATATAAACGACAGGACATTTGCCACCGCTAAGGGTGCCCATGATGGCAAATACTTCCTTTACGATGGTGTCCTCTGTCTGAATGTAGGAGGTAATATCACCGGAGAAGATCATCAAATCGGGCGTGCTGGTCAGATTCTTGGCGGCAGTTTTCGCTAAGTCCAGCTTGCCATGAACATCTGTGAACACCACAAGCTCGATCTTTTCCTGTCCCGCATAGCCCTGGAAAGCAATGGGGCCGCAGGAAATAGTGGTGCCGAGGGTGGCAGCGTAAGCCGCGCGACCGGTCACGACCTGAGAATAGACGGTGTAGCTTGTGTTCTGAAAATGCTCCTTGGGAACCTTGACCACATGGATCTTTTCTTCCGTGTCCATATAGCCGTTTTCGTGGGAATAGGCGGTGTACTGAGTACCGTTGTAGCTGTACCTCACATAGCCCGAGCCCGCAAAGCTGGTGGCCCAAACAATGCCGTAGCAATCGCCCAGCTCCAGTACCGTAGGATAGGCTGTGAAATAATAGCTGGAGGTGGTGCCGGAGGTTTTGGGAGTGGTGAAGGTGAGGGCTTCTGCCTGTATGGGCGGCAGAAAGGTCAAAACAATGGCGAAGAGCAGTAGAATGGATAGCAAGCGTTTTTTCATAACATCACAAACCTTTCTTTATAATACAACTTTATTATATCACTTTGCGACATCGATTGCAAGCAAAACCGAGTGCGGCAGCACTCGGTTTCGGTTAGAGAGATTCATAGATTTGGCACAGCCGCTTTGCTATATCTCGCCAGCGGTAGTGGCTTTCGTAGAGCTTGCGGGCGGCGTGGGTGCTGTCCTGTTTGTCAAGTAGCTCCCGCAGGGCGGCATAGAAGGCAGTTACATCGTAATCAATGGCTCGACCAATCTTTTCCGCCTCCACGATGCGGTCAATCCCTGTGCCCTTGCAGACGATTACAGGCTTATCCAAAGCCAAGGATTCATAGAACTTGTTAGGTGCACAGAGACGGTGATTACGGGAGCTTGGCTCATAGATAGCAGACAGAATACGGCTTTGTGCTTCGGCCTCCAAAACCTTCTGATAGGGAAGGGAGCCGGAGAAAGTGAAATTGTCGTAAGTTTCGCTCAGCTTCTGGGCCAGCGGGGCATAAGTTCCAATACCGGCAAAGAAGAATTTTAAATCAGAATGGGAGGGGTATGCTTCCAAAATCTCCTTCACCATGCGCCCGTTACCCAAATTTCCGCAATAAGCATAGTCGTAGACTGAATCCACATGGGGAAGCTGTGCAACTTCCGGAGAATTGTAAATCACGGTAACGCTTTGGGGCTTTGCCAAGCGTAGCTGCTCCCGACGCTCCTCCGTACAGATGATGGTCGTATGCGCCTCGTTGATGCAACGAATTTCCTGCTTTTCTAAATAATGCAGTGCTGCTCCCGGCAGAGCGTGAGAGTCTGCATAGTAGTCATAGATGTCATAAATCAGAGGTATGCCATACTTCTGACACAGACCACGCAGTGGCAATCCCGTATCTAAATCGCAGGCGTGAACGGCAAGCAGGGAAGTGCGATCCATCCGCTTCATTTCACGCCGCAGGAAATGCCAAAAGCCTAAGAGCTTGCCGATGCCCTTTAGTCCCAAACCGCCCTCCACAGGAGCGGTGTAGAAACGGAAGGGAACATCAGGAAGCAGCTCTTTGCAGGCAGCTTTGGATCGCCCGTCCTTATCCCACGCCAAAACGAGGAGGGAATAACCCTTCTCCCGCAGGGCTGCGATCTCCTTACTGGCTCTGGAATCATTGTAAATCCCGCTTGCACGGGCATAGAGAATGGTATTCTGTTTCATAGCAAACCTCATAGTGTTTTTTATCATTATATGACAGAAATTGTAAAAACGCAAGGTTTATTTCATAAACAGATTTTCCGTTAATACTATTATTCCATTAAAAGTAGACAACTTTTAATGGAATCTTTTTGTGCCGAAAGGCACAAAAAGCGTCTCATGCGAGTTTCTACGCCCTGACGGGCTATAAAAAGTAGCCATTTGCGAATGTCTTTTTAAAGAAACTCGGTATAAAATCGTAGTGCGCGGCTTCACAGACGCGCCTGTACGCACCATCGGCAACGCATCATCTTTG
Source organism: Faecousia sp. (assembly GCA_045595645.1). Taxonomy (GTDB): domain Bacteria; phylum Bacillota; class Clostridia; order Oscillospirales; family Oscillospiraceae; genus JAZOXB01. The sequence goes on along the minus strand of JAZOAV010000180.1, from coordinate 887 downwards.
TTAGAATCCGTAGGCACGGTCTGCGTGTCGTACCCGATTTTCGTTGCATTTGGGGACGGCGCATGGCCGTCCCCTTTTGCTTGGTCTATGTTGTAGGGCGCGGGCTTTCCGACCCTTTATAGGGCGATTCGTGAATCGCCCCTACGATTTTCATCCATATTTCGTTCCGATTTCGTAGGGGCGAACTGCGTGTCGCCCGCGGGCGTTCACAGAACGCCCAGATTCCATCGATCTTCCGTCGGTTCCGTAGGGGACGATGCCCACATCGTCCCGCTTGTAGGAACTACCAAATTTGTGCAAATTGGGTTGTGCGTACCGTCTGCCGTTTCGCGGTTCGGGACGATGTAGGCATCGTCCCCTACGAGTTTTACGGCAGGGAGTCCGCGTTATTTGGTGAAATACGCCTTTGCGCTGTCGGAGTAGGCGAACAGGGCGCGAGTGAGGGATTCGAGGGCTGTGCCGCCTGTTTTGGAGGCATAGCTCTCTGCGCTGTAACGCAAGGTTTCACTGAGCTGGGTTTCGCCATCGAAAATCGCTACATCTACGATGGTACGCAACTCGGAAGCCAGCAAGCCGTAGAAGGTGAAGCTGTAGTAGCCGTTTGCGGCATTGTAGACCTCTGCGCCCGTCAGGGTGACGGTTTTGGTTTCGCCGTTACTGCCCTGATAAGTGACCTTCATGGAGAGATTTGCAACATTGCTGTAGTTCTTGGCATTGAATACGAACTTCATGCCAACCTTAGAACCAAGGTCAAGGGTCTTGCCAACCCAAGTGATGGTGGCATTTTTCAAATCGCCCAAATAGCTGTCTGTTGCCGTAAAGGTCAGGGTGGAGGTATCGCTGAGATAGGCTCTGTGTGCATCGGTCATGGCGGCATCTACAAGGGC
>JAZOAV010000179.1:0-27261 GCA_045595645.1 Faecousia sp. | reverse complement strand
TGTTCCCCCGCAGTGCTACCGTAGCCTGTCAGGGTGTGGAGGGTGCATATTCCCAATTAGCCTGTGAAAAGCTCTTCCGTGAGCCTCAAATCCAGTATTTCCGCAACTTTGAGGGCGTATTTTCTGCCATTGAAGCCGGCTTCTGCCGTTACGGAATCCTGCCCATCGAAAACAGCACCGCCGGCTCCGTAAAGCGGGTCTACGACCTGATGGTAGAGCATCAGTTTTCCATTGTACGCTCTACCCGTCTAAAAATCGATCACTGCCTCCTGGCTCGCCCCGACCATGAGGAAATTCGGGAGATTTTCTCCCATGAACAGGCCCTCGCACAATGCGCCGGCTTCCTGAAGACCTTGGGCAATGTGAAGGTGACGGTCTGCGAAAACACCGCCATTGCCGCGCAAAAGGTGGCTTTTTCCGATCGTCGGGACATTGCCGCTCTGTCTGCCCGCCCCTGCGCCGAGCTCTACGGTCTGCAAATCCTCCAATCCGGCGTGCAGGACGAGGGCAACAACCATACCCGCTTCCTGTGCATCGCCAAGGACACGGAAATTTACCCCGGTGCTGACAAAACCACCGTCATGCTCACCCTGCCCCATCGCCCCGGCTCTCTTTATAAGGTGCTTGCCCGCCTCTACGCACTGGGCATCAACCTCTTAAAGCTGGAAAGCCGTCCCATGCCGGAACGGGATTTTGAATTCCTGTTCTATCTGGATTTGGAAACCTCCGTCTATTCCGAGGAATTTGCCCGCCTGATGAGCGAGCTGGGAAGCATCTGCGAGGAATTTAAGTATTTGGGCAGCTATTCGGAGGTCGTCTGATGGGATTTGGACTCTTGGGCGAGCATTTGCGCCACAGCTATTCCCCCCGCATTCACGGAGAGTTGGGTGACTATCCCTACGAGCTGTTCGAGGTCGCCCCTGCCGATTTGGAGGATTTTCTACTGCACGGCGAATTTGACGGTCTGAATGTCACCATTCCCTATAAAAAAGCCGTCCTCCCCTATTGCGCCGCCCTCTCGGATACCGCCAAAGCCATGGGCTGTGTCAACACCCTGCTTCGCCGCTCCGATGGCAGTCTCTACGGGGACAATACGGATGCGGCGGGCTTTGCATGGCTGTTGGAGCGCAACGGCGGCATCGGCAAGGGAGAAAAAGCCCTTGTCTTAGGCTCCGGCGGCGCCTCCGGCACAGCCCAGGTGGTACTGCGCCGTTTGGGTGCAGAGGTAATCGAAATCTCCCGCAAGGGCGAAAATAATTATGTAAACTTAGAACGCCACGCAGATGCGGTGCTTTTAGTGAATGCCACTCCTGTGGGAATGTACCCCAACAACGGAAAAAGTCCCGTGGATCTATCCCGTCTGCCCCGACTTCGCTGTGTGCTGGATTTGATCTACAATCCCAGCCGTACCAAGCTCTTGCTGGATGCGGAGGCACGGGGACTGCGTTGGGAAAACGGCCTCTCCATGCTGGTTGCCCAGGCCAAGGCCGCCGCAGAACAATTTATGGGACAAGCCATTCCCGACAACCGTTGCGAAGAAATATTATGTAAACTAAGCATGGAAATGCAAAACCTGATCCTCATCGGCATGCCCGGCAGCGGCAAAAGCCACATCGGTCGTCTGTTGGCAGAAGAACTGCATCGCCCCTTCTTCGATGCAGACACGGAGCTCGCCAAGGACATCGGCCCCATTCCCGATTTTATCCGCACCCACGGCGAAGCCACCTTCCGTCAAAAAGAAACGGTAGTTTTGGCACGGTTGGGCAAGGAAAGCGGCTGTGTCATCGCCACGGGCGGTGGCTGTGTCACACGGGAGGAAAACTACCCCCTGCTCCATCAGAACGGCACGCTGATTCAGCTCACTCGCCCATTAACTGAGCTTCCCACGGCGGGCCGTCCTCTCAGCCAAGCCCGTCCCTTAGAGGAGCTGTGGGCCATCCGTGCGCCCCTCTACCGCCGCTTTGCAGATATTACGGTAGAAAACACCGCCGAGCCCCATGACACTGTACAGCAAATTCTGCAAGCACTCTCTCAGGAGGACAGACCATGAAATTACTGATCTTAAACGGCCCCAATCTGAATCTGCTGGGGCTGCGGGAGCCCAATCTCTACGGCTCTCAATCCTACGAAGCCCTTGTGCGCCATTTAAACGAGTGGGCTGCCGAGCTGGGCTGCACCATTGAGGTACGCCAAAGCAACCACGAGGGTGTTTTGGTGGATTGGATTCAGGAGGCCTACGGAAACTTTGACGGCATCATCCTCAACCCCGCCGCCTACACCCACACCTCCATTGCCATCTTAGATGCTCTCAAGGCCGTGGCTCTGCCCGCCGTGGAGGTCCATCTGACGGACATTTCCACCCGTGAAGCCTTCCGCCAAATCTCCTACGCAGGCATGGCCTGTGTAAAAACCTTCAAAGGACTGGGATTTTTAGGATATCGCAAAGCAATGGAATATTTCTGTTGCACAACAGACTAACTCTGTGATATAATAGACCCATCAAACAAGAAAGGATGATCGACATGAAGTATCGTCTGTTCGCCCTTCTGTTGTGCCTGTGTATGCTGCTGGGTGCCTGTAGCGCGACTCCCGACCCCACACAGCCCACTACAGAGACCACCACAGAAACCACTACCGGAACAGAACAACCTACCGAATCCACCACCCCCAACATTCCCGAAGACACACGGGATCTGTATACCTACATTCCCTTTGCGGAATTCGAGCGGGATTACACCCCCTACGAAACCATTTCTTCCTTCTCTGAAATCGAATATGTACGCCCCGACGCCCAAAGCCTCTGCGACCGCTTCGCCGCTCTGCAAAAGCAGGTGGAGGACGGTGCCACTGCTGCCGAAGTGTTGGAAGCCTATGAACCGATCTTCAAGGATTACCTCTATTTCGACACCATGAGCAGCTACGCCTACATTCGCTACACCTTGAACCTGAACGACAGCTTCTTTGACGAGGAATATAACTGGTGTGAAGCACGCGGCCCTGAAATCGAGCAGGCACGGGAAAAGTGCTACATCGTCATGGCTAAGAGCGACATTCGGGAAGAATTAGAAGCCGACGACATCTTCGGTGAGGATTTCTTTGATTTCTATGACGAGAACGAGATCTACTCCAACGACCGTGTGGTAGAGCTGATGCAGCAGGAATCGGAGCTGCAATCCCAGTACATGGCTCTGCAAAGCGACATGACCATCACCTGGAAGGGCGAGGAACGGCTGGTGGATGAGCTGCTGGGTTCTCTGGAATACGAAGATTATTTAAAAGCCTATCAGTTATACTACGAAAAATACAATCCCCTCTGCGCCGACCTGTACATTCAGCTTATTGAGATCCGCAAGGAAATTGCCGCTGAATTGGACTACGACAGCTACGCCGATTTCGCTTATGACTACACCTATCAGCGGGACTACACACCCGAAGAAGTAGAAGTATACTGCCAAGCCATCGCTGACGAAATGGTAAGCCTGCTGTGGCCCGCCCTGCAATCCTCCGCCGCAAGCAGCAGTGCCAAGAGCATGGACGAGTGCTTAGCCCTGTTCTCTGATGCGGTGAAGCGCATCGGCGGTGCCGTGCAGATGTCCTACGATGTGATGCAGGAATACGATCTTTACGATGTTACCGTATCCACAAGCAAAATGCCCGGCTCCTATATGTCCTATCTCAACTCCTACGAACTCCCCTTCGTCTACATCTCCCCCCAAGGAACTCTGAACGACTTCCTCACCATTTCCCACGAATTTGGTCACTTTGTAGACGGCTATGTAAACTGCGGTGGTTCCTCCTCTATCGATTGCGCCGAAATCTATTCCCAAGGTCTGGAATTTTTGACTATGGAGGCCGCCGACCTGAAGCACTCTGAGAAGAAAGCCCTGCTGACGGGCAAATTTGCCGATTCTGTCATGGTATTCCTCGGACAAGCCTGCTATGCGGAATTTGAGCACCGTGCCTTTGCCGAAGAAAATCTGACGGCAGAACGCCTCAACGAGATTTATTTGGAATGCAACGAGATGTTTGGCATGTCCATGCTCTATGCCGGCATGGAGCATCTTTTGGCTCCCGGCTGGATCGATATTCAGCACTTCTTTATCGCTCCCTACTATGTCATCAGCTATTGCGTATCCAATGATGCCGCCCTGCAAATCTATCAGGCAGAGCAAGAGGACGGCAGCGGTCTGGATCTGTACTACCGTCTGCTGAATCTGCCTCGGGAGAGCAAGCTGCTGGAACTGATGGAACTGGCCGAAATGGAGTCTCCTCTGAACCCCGAGCGAGTGAAGGAGCTGGCCGACTTCCTGGATGATTCCCTGAACTAAGGAGGCCCTATGGAGGATATCATTGCTGCCATTGCCACAGGCAAGGTTCCCTGTGCCATTGGCATACTCCGACTCTCCGGCGCAGGCTGCGCCAAGCTTGCGGGACAGCTTTTTGTTCCCGATAATGGCAAGCCCTTAGACGAAGCCCCCAACCGCAAACTGATTTTAGGCACATTACACGACAGAAAAGGCCGTGTCATCGATCAGGCCATGGCGGTATACTGCCGTGCGCCCCACAGCTACACCGGCGAAGACACGGTAGAGTTGCAATGTCACGGCTCCCCCGCCATGCTGGCCTCCGCTTTGGAGGCACTGCTGGCGGCAGGGGCAAGGCAGGCAGGCCCCGGCGAATTCACCAAGCGAGCCTTCCTCCACGGTCAGTTGGATTTGACCCAAGCCGAGGCGGTCATTGACCTCATCGATGCAGAAAGTGCCGATGCCGCCGCCAATGCCGCAGGACAGTTAGGCGGTGCCCTGCTTCGGAAAATCGAGCCTATTTACAATGACATGACCGACCTGTGCAGTCATTTCCATGCGGTTTTAGACTACCCCGACGAGGATATTGACGACTTCCGCCGCAGCGAGTTGGAAGAAACCTTGGAACGCTCCGCCACTGCCCTTTCCGCTCTCTTGGCTACCTACGAACAGGGTCGCCATCTGAAGCAGGGCGTAAAGGCCGTGCTGCTGGGTCGTCCCAATGCGGGAAAATCCTCCCTGCTCAACGCCTTGGCGGGCTACGAACGAGTCATCGTCACGGAAATCGCCGGCACCACACGAGACACGGTGGAAGAGCCTGTCCGTTTGGGGCGGGTGCTCCTGCGCCTGACAGACACGGCAGGCATTCACGAAACCGAAGACAGAATCGAAGCCATGGGCGTTGAACGGGCTGAACAGGCGGCAAACGAGGCAGAATTGGCCATTTTTGTCTGCGACAGCACCACTCCCTTGCAAGAAGAAGATTTCCGTGCTATGGAGGCAGCAAAGCGTGCTCCCCGCCACTTGGCAATCCTGAACAAAATGGATTGTGCCACTCAGGTGCAGGCAGAAGACTTGCCTTTTGAAACGGTGCTTCCCCTATCTGCTAAGACAGGCGAAAACATCGACTCTCTGAAGGCTCTATTGGAGCAATGGTTTGCAGGGGAAGCCCACTGTGACGGTTCTTTGCTCACCAATGCCCGCCAATTCGGTGCCCTCACCCGTGCCGCAAAGGCCGTAGAACGAGCAAGTCGCTCTCTTTATCTGACTCCCGATGCCGTTTTGACAGATGTGGAAGAAGCCATGACCGCCTTGGGCGAAGTCATCGGCCGCACCGTCCGAGAGGACATCACCAACCGCATCTTTGAACGCTTCTGCGTCGGCAAATAACGCAAAAAGGCTATCTCACGAAACATGAGATAGCCTTTTTGCGGGCAAGGCGCACTATAATCCTACTTCAACAGATCTGCCAAAGTGATTTCATTGCGTTGCACTCTGGTTACGCGTTTGTATTCAATTATCGCAGCTACAAGCACATCAATATTGCGAAAATAATCTTTCATGAAATCTTTGCTTTTTACATTGTGGAATCCTAAATTCTCTTTGCAATAGATGCTCGGCTTTTTCTCGGACTTAAACTTACTATAATCACCATACATATTCTCACTAACTATGACAAGTATCTCAATTTCCGGTGCAGTAATGACATTGATTACCTTCTTAATCTTATGCGCATAAGCCTTACTAAGGTTAAAATTCTCTCTTCGTGAATCCAAAATTCGCAATACGGTAATTCCTTCGGTAAAGCCTTTTCTCAAGTGCTGTTTCTCAAAGCTATCGGCACTTCTGCACCCTAAAACTTCACCATCAAGCAAATCATCATAAGTGAAAATAAGTCTGTTGGCATCCAGAAGAAGCTCTATGATTGCTTTCTCTGCACCACCTTCGCAAATACAAGCTACATATTTGGAAAGTTCCATCATTTCGCCTCCTTGGGAGTGCTAATGAGAGATCTCTTCAACGCCATATAAGCATCGTATGCAGGCACAGTACCGTCAAGATAACCGCTCTGATAGGCTTCACTTTTCTTGATGTCATTTCGCTTCAAAATCGTAGAAAGATTTTCCGCTGTGATTCCATTGCGGTTTCGCACGATATAGATATTGTCGTTTCGTTCAAACTCATCCAAGAGCTCAGCGTAATGCGTAGAGAATATCAGCATGGCCCCTTTGGGGTTCACTTTAGGATCCATGTAGAATCGCATTAGGGTTGATACAATTTCCCGATTGAAATGATTCTCAATTTCATCAACGATCAGGTATCCCCCGTGTTCAAATGTGTGCATAGCATAGGCAAATGTGTTAATTCCTTTAATAGTACCAGACGAGAGGTAACGGTTTAGTTCGGGCATTCGATTCAGTAGCATCTCTTCTTTACCATGGAATTTAAGTTGTATCTCAAGAGCTCCGCTCGGCTCAGCCTGCCTATGTGTTGTCATTCGGCGTATGTGCAAATACTCAATGCTCGGGTCAAAGAACGCAATGAGCTCTGCAGGGCAGTCGTCAGAAATAGTCAGCTGATTATAGTTTGTGTATGAGAGCAGATCAGCACCAAAGAGCCGATCCTTATGCTTTTTATTGAACGCAATCATAATGCTGACATCCTCGGGAAGAAACTCTTCGTCTTGATTGCGTTCCATCACCTTTTTGCATTGTTCAAAGTTGAAAACATCGGATTTGCTTGTTACTTTCGCAGTGGGCTTTGATTTCAGGTATTCGTCTGTGATAATCAGCTCTCCGTCTTGCTTCCCAATCTCGGTATGAATTAGGTTAATTGTGTTGTTTTCAGCACTGAAATACACATCAATGATTACGCGTTGACTTTCCTCCATCCCATCAAAAATCTCATTGAACGGAATGCTGTTGATAGCATGATTGTTGAGCATTCTACCAATGAATGCAATTAACTTTAATATAGAAGTTTTACCGGAAGCATTGATTCCAATGAAAGACATTACATTATTTTGATAAAATTTTTGATTATTTGTAGAAAACAGGCAATACATTTTATCCGCATTATCGCTTGAAACTCGCTGCATTGCCAAAAAATCGATCTCACATTTGTCCCTAAACAGCGGTAATCCGGAAACTGCAATTTTGAGCAACTTCATACAAACAACTCCTTCACCAAATTTTGGTGTTTTTATTCATCTGTATTATACCCCAACGCGGCCTAAAAATCAATATTAAGAACGAAAAAATCGTTTTTATTTTTCCGCATTCAAATAAAAACGATTTATCTCATACGAATATTGCAAACCCCTTCCTATTATTAAAGGCTATCTCACGAAACATGAGATAGCCTTTTTATAATGTTCCTTATTCGGCAAATACCTTCTTCAACTTAGCGAAGCGGGGCAGGCCGTTTTCCATGGGCATGACCAAATCGCCCTGAATCAGAGGCAGGCAGTAGCGGATAAAGTCCTCGGTCACATTGGACTTGTCCTCCGTGATCCAGGTCAGGGGCACCTTCTGCTCGAAGTTTGCCACCTTTTCCAGATCGAACAGGACATACTCGCACTTGTAGCCCTCGCTGCGGTCGCAACGGAAGCCAACCATTTTGCCGCTCTCGCCGGCGATTGCGGATTCTACAGCGACCTTACCGGAATGAAAGGATTCTTCAATATCGGTAGCGGAGGCACAGTGGGCAGCGCAACGCTGGAGCAGAGACAGCTCAATGCCACGCACCTTGGCACCGGTGGCAGCCTTGACGACCTCAGCCAGACGAGCAGCCAAGCCGCCCAACTGGGCATGACCAAAACCGTCAGTACCGGAGGTCTTGGCTTCGGACACGAAGGTGCCGTCAGCATAGTGAACGCCCTCGGAAACAGCAACGATGCAGTTATTCTTTTCGGCGTAGACCCGCTTCACATCAGCTAAGAAGCGATCCATATCGAAGTCCACCTCGGGCAGATAGATGAGATCGGGGCCATCGCCTGCAATGCCTGCCAGAGAAGCGGCGGCGGTGAGCCAACCGGCATGGCGACCCATGCACTCGATGATGGTGATCATGCCCTTATCATAGACATGGCAGTCACGGGACACTTCCATCACGGAGGTAGCAATATACTTGGCAGCAGAGGCGAAGCCGGGGCAGTGGTCGGTGCCATAGAGGTCGTTGTCGATGGTCTTGGGCACGCCAAAGACACGGCATTCGTAGCCCACGGACTTCATATAAGGGTTGATCTTGTTGCAGGTGTCCATGGAGTCATTGCCACCGTTGTAGAAGAAGTAACGAATGTTGTACTTCTTGAAGATTTCCAGAATACGCTTATAATCGGTATCATCCTGCTCGGGGTCCGCGATCTTGTAGCGGCAAGAGCCGAGTGCAGAGGAAGGCGTGTGCAGCAGAAGCTCCAGCTCCTCGGGATTTTCCTCGTCCATGACCATGAGACGGTCATTGAGGATGCCCACGATGCCGTGGTGTGCGCCGTAGACCTTGGTGATGCAATCTGCGCCCAGAGCGGTCTTGATGACACCGTAGGCACTGGCATTGATGACGGACGAAGGGCCGCCGGACTGACCGATGACAGCAGCGCCCACAAGAGTAGTATTAGCCATAAAAATTACCTCCATTGGGAATATCATAAAATGAACGGGTTCAGTATACCATGTTTTTCTTTCTTTTGCAACAAAAATGAATGAAAAAATAAGAAATCTGTTGCATTTTTTCCGCTCCCATGATATCATAGGTTGGATAAAACACCTGTGAAGGGAGAGCTTTTTTTGAACAAAACCGATACTCGCCTGCAGGACATTCTTTGGGCGTTGAAAAAATATTTCGCTTGGATTTGTCTTGCTACCATGTTTTTCACCGTTGCCTCTTGGCTGTACACCAAATATGCCATTACCCCTCTGTATCGAGCCACCATTTCCTTCTGCATTTTCTCCGCTGACCGTCAGGGCTCCGTTACCAGCAACGATTTGACCAGTGACTCACGCTTGGCCGGTACTTATAAGATCCTGCTCAAGAGCCAGCCCGCTACTGAGGCTGTCAGTGCAGCTCTGGGCGGCAGAATTTCGCCCAAGGAACTGTCCAGCATGATCACCACCAGTTCTCAGGTAGATACGCAGGTGATCTATGTCTATGTCACCAGCCCTGATCCTCAGGAAGCCTGCGATGTAGCCAATGCCATTGCCGATGCCGCCCCTGCCGCAGTACGGGCTATCGCTCGTGCCGGTGAACTGACCGTGGTTAACCGCCCTGAAGTTCCTACCGTTCCCTACTCCCCCAATATGATCAGCAATGTCTCCGGCGGTTTTATTCTGGGTCTGCTGCTTTCCTGTGCCTTTGTGATCGTTCTGGCTACGCTGGATACCACCATTTGGCACGAGGAGGATTTGGAGCGCAATTATAACATCCCCATCTTGGGCACTGTGCCCAGCATGACCAATGCACCAAGCAGCTCCTATCGGAGCTATGAATACAGGAGGTGAGCCAAATGGGACTGTTTCATAAGCAAAAGAGAACCTCCTCCGGCGGTCGCGTCCTTTCTCCCCGCCTGAGTGCCAAGAGCCCCTTCGCCATCAAGGAAGCCTATAACTCCATTCGTACCAAGCTGATTTTTACGGGCAAGGGCGAAAAATGTCCAATTTTTGCCGTAACCAGCTCCTTGGCTGCCGATGGTAAGACCACCAATGCAGTCAATTTGGCCATTTCTTTCGCCACCGCCAATCAACGGGTTCTGCTCATCGATGCGGATATGCGTAAGCCCTCTGTCCATCGTCACTTCTCCACGGAGAGCAAAAACGGTTTGAGCGAGGTGCTTGCCGGTCTAACGACGGAGATCAATATTCGTACCACGGATGTGGAGCACCTCAAGATCCTCACTGCCGGACAGATTCCTCCTAATCCTGCCGAATTGCTCAGTACGGAGAAAATGGATTCTCTGCTGGAATATGTGCGTGGCTATTTCGACTATGTGATTATTGATACTCCTCCCGTCAACATCGTTACCGATGCTACGGTTTTGGCTGAGAAGGTCACAGGCTTTGTATTTGTGGCCCAGAGCGGTAAAAACCATATTCGTGACATCAGCGATGCAGTGCATCAGTTGGAGATTATGAATGCCAACATCGTAGGCTTTGTCCTGAACGACCCCTACAACGAAGCAGAAAATCACTACGGCTATCGCTATAAGCGTTACTATCGCTATAGCAACTACCGCTACGATACCAGCAAGAAAAAGGAAGAATAACCCATGAACATCGATTTCCATGCTCATTTCTTACCGAAAGCAGATCACGGCAGCGACAGTGTGACCACTTCTCTGCAGCAGCTTGCTTTGGCGCAAGAAGCGGAAATCGATGTTCTTGCTGCTACGCCCCATTTTTATCCTAAGCAGGATACGGCAGAGGCTTTTTTGGAGCGGCGCAATGTCTGTTATACCTCCCTGTGCAAGGAATGGTCGGAGGCCAAGCCCCACCTGCTCTTGGGCGCAGAGGTGCATCTGTGCCGCGGGTTGGAGCATCTACCGGAGCTGCGGCAGCTCTGCTTGCAGGGCACGGATCTGCTCCTGCTGGAGCTACCCGGGGATTTTCGTATGAACACCTACCTGCCCACCTTGGAGGCACTGCTCTACGATTGCAAGCTTCGTCCTGTCTTAGCCCATGTGGATCGCTACAGCACGGACACTATCCAAGCATTGCTCCATATGGGCTTCCTCGGTCAGCTCAACGCCTCCTCCCTGTGCCGTTTCTTAGGGCGCAAACAACGCCTGCGCTGGATTGAAGAAGGGCACATCGTTGCCTTGGGCAGCGATATCCACGGCACCAAAACAGGCTACACTGAGTTTATGCAGGTACGCAAGCAATATCCCAAGCATTATGCTGCCATCATGGAACGCTGCAAAGCCCTGATCAAATAACGAAAGGCAAAAAAGCCAAATTGCCCTCCCGAGATTTCGGGAGGGCAATTCCTTTTTATTCTTTCGCCTTCTTGAACTGCTCCAAAACGGGAACAAGAATGACGCAGACAAAGGCCGCAGTCAAGCCACCGTTGTACAGCAGATAGGCACCGTGAAGCATGGGGATGCTGGTCACAAGACCATAGTGCAATGCACCTGCAATCAAACCCACCCACCAGCCATGACGACCGGCAATGGGAGACAGACCGTTGGCAAAGCACAGACCAATCAAAATGGCCTGAGCATCCACTGCCTGCTTGAATTCCAGACCCAGCAGGTCTACGGAAATCCACTTGCACAGGAAGGACATAGCAATGTAGGATACCATAATGGGCCACACATTGCGGGGATGGGAACCGGAACAGCAGGTGGCCAGCATACAGAGAATGCAGCCAAGGGTGACAGCGTTGAACACCGTCTCACTGCCGCCGATCCAGGCAGCCACATTGTAATACAGCACGATGAACAGACCAAACACACCCACATTCATCAAGGTGGCGGCAGTGCCATACTTCTGAGAGAAGTCTACGCCGTGGCCGCTATCCTTCAGCAAAGCAACATAGTCCTTGCCACGGCATCCCATTGCGATAGCTCCGAGGATGCAGAGGGCAAACACGACAATGCAGAAGATGTTGCAAACGCAGGAATCGGCAAAGCTAAGGCTGGAGATGGGGCCAACAGAGCTGACACCACGCTCCGCACCCATAGCCTGATACAGGACACCTCTCAGCAAGAATGCTAGGAAACCTACAGGCACAGCGGCGGAATAGAGGTTAAAGCCCTTGTGCAGGTTGGGAGAATAGCTCAGAGAAGCGGGCACCAGGATACCAACCACAATACCAACAACAGCCGCCAGTGCCAAGCCACCCCAGGTAAAGCCCATAGCTTCCGCATGGGGATAGGCATAGAGCAGATCAGAGTACAGAGGGCACAATGCGGTGGTAAAGATCATGGCATTGACCTGTGCGCCAAGGGGCTGCTTCTTCAGCAAGCAGAAGATAACAACTCCCAACATACCGAACCAAATATTCACAACATTGACACCCCAAAATGCGAAGCCAACGGTGAGTAGATAGCCAATCACAGAGGGCGCACTCGCCTTCGCCTTGGGCAGACAATACAGAAGGGTGCAAATCAGACCCACGCAGCCGGCATTGAAAAAGCTACCGGCATAACCGCCGTAGGCGGGGTCAAAGCAGTTGGTGGGAACCTTGACGGTCTGAGAGGCAATGCGCCACATACCGTCAAACATATCCTTCCGATCGGGCATGGCCACGGCGGCCACAAAGAAACTCAGGGTAAAAAATGCAAACAGAAGCTTCAAAAAGGAGCTGGGCTCCAAAGACCTGAGCTTACGCATAGCTTACACCTTCTCAGCGGCCTCAATGACATGCTTCATCAGCACGGAGGTAGTGACGCTGCCGACACCACCGGGCACGGGAGTGATAGCATCAACGATGGGTTCTACTTCAGCAAACACAGCATCGCCTGCGATAGCACCCAGACCGCCACGGGCATTGGGCTTGTTCTCGTCCCAGTTAATGGAAACATCGATAACAATTTGGCCGGGACGGACAAAGTCCTTGGTCAGGCTGTTGAGCACACCGGCAGCAGACACGATGATATCCGCATTCCGGCAGATTTCAGCAGTGTTGACGGTCTTGGTGTGACAAATGGTAACGGTGGCATTCTTAGCCATAAGCATCATAGCTGCGGGCTTGCCTACCACCAGAGAACGGCCGATAACAACCGCATTCTTGCCCTTGCAATCAATGCCGTAGTAGTCCAAAATTTCCATGCAAGCGGCGGGAGTGCAGGGAGCATAGCCCAAATCGGCACGACCCTCGAACACACCGGCGTTGGAAAGGTCGGTCATGCAGTCCACATCCTTCTTGGGATCCAGACGGTTGCAGATCTCATCCGTGTCGCCCTTGAGATGCTTGGGCAGGGGACGGAACATGAGCACGCCGTGGATGGCATCGTTGGCATTCAGCTCATCGATGGCAGCCAAAACGGCTTCCTTCGTGCTGTCCTCGGGCAGAACGAACTTCTGCACCTCAATGCCAATCAGCTCGGCACGCTTGGTTGCGCCCTTTTCATAGGACAGGTCGGAGGGATTCTCGCCAATGCGCAGGATCCCCAAAGTGGGCACGACACCCTTTTCCTTCAAAGCGTTTGCACGCTCCATCAATTTTGCATTCAGAGCATCGGTAACTTCCTTGCCCAATAACTGTCTTGCCATAATAAATCTCCTCTCTGATTCGGCATTTGCCGTCTTTTACGCAAAGAATCCGTTTTTCACGGTCTCAAAAATCTCGTCCGCCAGCTTGCCGTACTGATCCAGCATAGCCAGGCACTTGGCGTTCATTTCTTCTGCCACAGCCCGATTCTTCAGGGTCTTGGTGTTGATGAACACATTGAGGGAAGCAGCCTGCAAGGCAGACTTCACGATCACAGCACCGCAGCCCGCATCGGACACGGCCAAACGGCTGCCCTTGGCAGCAAAGATGGCAATGGCATCCAAAGCCTCGCAGCACAGCTCCATAATATGTACGGGAACCTTACAAGCCGTGATGGTAGCGGCTTCCATGATCTCGTCCCGATTGGGGTCATCCTTGGGAATGCCATAGGCCTTTGCCAGCGGTACAAATCCCTCCGCATCGGCGGGAACCTGATCCAAAAGTTCCGTCTGCAAAGCATCACACTTTGCCTTGAGGGCAATGATTTCCTCCTCTACCTCGGCGTACTTCTTCTTACCGACAGTGAGAGAGCCGACCATATTGCCCAGTGCCGTACCCAGTGCAGCTACCAGTGCAGCAGCACCACCGCCACCGGGAGCAGGCTCGTTAGAAGCCAAAACCGTTACAAATTCTCTGCAAGAAGCAGTTGTCATATCCATAGTATATTCTCCTTTAGTCCTTTTTTACAGGCAGCGTAGACACAAGGGGCTTGCCGTCCCGATCCAACAGCGGGGTCAGACCGCCGGCATTGCCGCTGGCGTGGAAGAAATAATTCACGCCCGTCTCTGTATCCACCCAAATCTCGTTGCCGCTCATCACACCGTCCGTGTGAATGCGCACAAATCTTTTATCTTTTGCCATGGGGTTTCTCCTTAATATATGCGCTTGTGTACAATATCCAAAAGGCGCCGGCGGATGGCCGCCGGCGCTATGTTACTTAGAACAGGCCGCTTACCTTGCCGGTCTCGGTGTCAACATCGACACGACGATAGGCGGGGTTGGCAGCAGTGCCGGGCATCATGGAGATCGTACCGGCCATGGGGCACAGGAACTTGGCTCCGCCGTACTCCAGAACATCACGGATGGCCAAACGCCAGCCGGTGGGCACGCCCTTCTTAGTGGGATCGTCGGACAGAGACAGGTGGGTCTTAACCATCATGGTGCAGTAGTCAGCGTACTTGGGATCGCTCTCGAAGCGCTTTGCCTTCTCCAGAGCCAAGGGAGCCCAGTCAACGCCGTCGGCGCCGTAGACTTCCTTTGCAATCAGGTCAACACGCTGACGCAGAGGCATTTCCAGATCGTACAGGAACTTGACTTCCACGGGATCCTCGCAAGCTTCCACAACGGCGCGTGCCAGCTCAGCAGCACCTTCGCCACCCAAACGCCAGTGGTTGGACTCAGCGCAACGGATGCCGCGCTCCTCGCACATACGCTTCAGCAGAGCGATTTCTGCATCGGTGTCGGTGTAGAAACGGTTGATGCAGACCACGGGGTTGATGCCGGACTTCTTAATGGTATTGACATGGTGGAACAGGTTGCAAGTACCCTTCTCCAGGAGCTCCAGGTTCTCCTCGGTGTATTCCTTGGGCAGGGGTGCGCCGGGAGTGACCTTGGGGCCGCCGCCGTGCATCTTCAGTGCGCGAACGGTTGCAACCAGAACAGAAACATTGGGGGTCAGACCGGACAGACGGGTCTTGACATTCCAGAACTTCTCGAAGCCGATATCAGCAGCGAAGCCGGACTCGGTTACATGGTAGTCGAACAGCTTCAGGCCCAGACGGTCAGAGATAACGGAGGACTGGCCGATTGCAATGTTGGCGAAGGGGCCTGCGTGAACCAGAACGGGCTGATGCTCGACAGAGTAGCACATGGTGGGGTTGATGGTGTTACGCATCCAAGCGGTCATAGCACCGGCAACATCCAGATCCTCACAGGTGACGGGCTCACCGCTGCGGCTGTAAGCCACAACGACCTTGCCGATACGCTCGCGCAGATCCTTCAGGTCACGGGCGACAGCCAGAATAGCCATCAGCTCGGAGCCAACGGCGATGCCGAACTTGGACTCCATCATGAAGCCGTCCAGACGGCCACCGATGCCGATGATGATGTTACGCAGGGACTGAGCGCAGAAGTCAATGATCCAGCCCATTTCCACGCGCTTGGGGTCGATGTCCAGACGGCGCAGGCCACGGCTGGCCAGCCACTCGTCGGAGTTGTTGCGCTCGTGCTGCATACGGGCGGTCAGAGCCACCATAGGGAGGTTGTGCGCATTCATAATATCGTTAATATCGCCGGTCAAACCCAGAGAGAACTCGGTCATGGGCATCAGCAGAGCGTTGCCGCCGCCTGCTGCGGTACCCTTGACATTCATGGTGGGGCCGCCGGAAGGCTGACGCAGAGCACCGCCGACATTCTTGCCGATGTAGCCCAAGCCTTCGATCAGGCCGAGGGAAACGGTAGACTTGCCTTCACCAAAGGGGGTGGGGGTGATAGCGGTAACTTCGATGAACTTGCCGTCGGGCTTGTCCTTCAGGCGATTCATGACCTTGATAAAGTCAATCTTGGGGGTCTTGCCATAGGGGATGATTTCCTCGGGGAGCAGGCCCAGCTTCTCGCGGAAGAAATCCACGGAGGGGAGGGTCTTTTCTGCTTCCTCAGCGATCTGCCAATCCTTGTAGATGGTCGGATCGAGGGTCACACGACCGTCTTCGCTTACATACTTGCCGTCTTTGAATTCAATAGCCATAGTTGGCCTCCTTATTTGTTTCCGCAGACCTTCACTATTCTACGGAAATGATGTAATCGGCGCCGCACTTTATTCATAAGCGACACCCGGCGCCTAATCGATATTTTCTTATCGACATTGGCAATTATAGCACGCTGTTTCGTAGATGTCAATAGTGAATCCGAAAATTCTACAGCTTTTTCACGCTAATTTTTGCGTTTTCACGCAGAAAATCCAACACCTTACGGCGTAACAATTCACTGTGCCAAAGATAGCGGGCATACATCTTTGCCTCCTCTGTGGCAGTGGGATCCAACTTGGCTTCCAACTCCGTAGGATTCACGGTGAGACCCTCCAATGCGGCAATGCGTTCCACGGCAGCCTCCTCCCGAAGCTGGTGCTCCGCGCCGCCCCGCAGGTCTTCCCGCAGCTTCTCCGGCGTGGTGTCCACAAAGCCGCAATAATCCGTCAGACTGAGATTTTTCTCCGCAAGACGCTCAGAGAGCAAACCCATTTGTCGGTCCAGCTCGTCCTGTACCGCCGCCTCAGAAGGGACATAGTCCAAGGTGTCTGCCGCCATGCGCAGCAGATTCAGACGCAGCTCTGCCTCTGCCTGCTCGTCATAGTGGGCCTGCAATGCCTCCGCTACGCCCTGCCGAATCTGCTCCGGCGTCAAATCTCCCATATCCTGACCCTTCAGGCGTTCCACCTGACGATCCAATTCCTCCTCAGTTACACTTAACTGCTCCAGAGTAGCCTCTAATCCTTTATATCGAAACTCCATTGTCATTTCTCCTTACATGGCTGATTTTAACGCGCCGATCAGCAGCTCCCCTGCCACCACACGATCTTCGGCAGCAAAGGCTTCTGCGAAATTATCGGAATACAGAACCTGGGCATTGGGCGGGAATTCGTCGTCCCCCTCCCAAACCAACAAGCGCAGACGATAGCCGTCCAGCAGAACAAATTCATATCCCGCATCTCCGTGAGTCAGGGCTGCACCGCCTAAGCGTTCTGCCGCCTGACGGAACGCTGCAATCCGAGTGCCAAAGGTAAAGGCGGCACGGGTCAGAATCCGACCGGTAAACGGTTTGATGTAAACCTCTCCCCAGGGCATTTCCCGAAAGGTCTTGAAATCCGTATAAGCGGGAGCCTGTCTGCCCTCCAAGAGCCACCGTAATAAAAAGGTCTGCAAGGGCAGGGGTGCGGCAGGACTTACCTCTCCCGCGGGGTAGGAAATACGATACTCCGTTCCCAAAAGGGTCACGGTAAATCTGCCATCTTCCAAGGCAACTCCCGTCCGTTGGGCGATTTCTGCCCCATCTGCCTCCATAAACCGCTGTTGATAGTGAGCAAAGGGTACTTCTTCCTTGTGATTTTCAACCTGCATATCCGAATCCCTCCTTTATTGCTCCGCGAATCTTGCCGCATCTGTATGGGGCAGGAAGCACGCGGCTACGAAGGAATCCATATACCCGGGATGGGTTGACAGCTCCATATAGGTCATATTGCGGGCAACCTCGGCAACCTTTTCCTCCGCTTCCTCCGACAGAGCCATCATGTACGCTCCCGACAGAGAAGAATTACCGATATAATGGTACAGCTCCAAGGGCACATTGGGGAACATGCCGATACGGACCGCATTTTTCATATTGATGCCACTGCCGATGCCGCCGGCGACATACACGCCCTCCAAAACAGACTCGTCCATATCCATAGCAGACAGAAGGGTGTCAATGGCGGAATAGATTGCACCCTTGGCACGGATGAAATTGTCGATATCCACTTCATTCAGGGCAACCTCTCGTCCGGTAGCGGATTCCGCAGGGGTAGCCAAAATGTAACGACCGATGCCGTGCTTGTCGTGGGCGATGCGCTCGCCCTCCCGCACGAAAATGCCCTTGGCATTGATGATGCCGCAGCGGAACAGCTCCGCGATCATATCAATGATACCACTGCCACACAGACCTACGGGCTTGCCGCCGCCAATGATACCGTAGCTGGGCTCCATCGTTGCCTCGTCAATGGTGACGGATTCGATGGCACCGTCCGTGGCACGCATGCCGCAGGAGATGTCACCACCCTCAAAGGCAGGGCCCGCAGAGCAGGCGCAGGACATCAAAAAGTCCCGATTGCCAAAGACGATTTCGCCGTTGGTGCCCAAATCAATGAACAGAGACAGCTCGTCCTTGTTCCACAGCATACCGGCGAAGGTACCGGCGGTGATGTCGCCGCCCACATAGGAGCCGATGTTAGGCGCAACCAAAAGTGCCGCATTGGGATGAACAGGCAGACCCAAATCAGCGGCCTTCAATTCCTCATAATGGAAGAATGCGGGAATGTACGGCTCGGTACGGACAGAATCCGCATCCACGCCCACCAAAAGGTGATTCATGGTGGTATTTGCCGCCACGCACATCCGCACAATACGCTTGGCAGAACAATTTGCTTCCTTGCACAGTGCCGCAATCAGGGGCAGCAGGGTTTCCTTCAAAATGGCATCCTGCAATTTCTTGCGACCGCCGGTCTTTCCCTGCTCGATGATGCGGTTGATGACATCGGCACCGTAGCGAATTTGTCCATTGCCGCCGCTGGCCTTGGCTAAGAGCTTGCCGCTTGCCAAGTCAAACAGCACAGCGGTAACGGTCGTCGTACCAATATCCACACCCAAGCCGCACAGGGGACTTTCGTCACCGTAGGCTGTCAAATCAAAAACGGTGAAGCAGTCGTCCTTCCGCTCGCCCCAAGCCCGCACACGGAATCCATTGTCCCGCAGGACACGGGGCATTTTTTGCATGGCATAGAAGGGCAGAGAAATTTTGCAGTCCGTTGCCTCCTCCAACGCCCAAACCAAACGCTCGTTGTCGGGCATGGTATCATCCAAGGTCGGCTCCGCCATCTCCACATCCACCGCCTCAAAGCCGTTGGTGAGAGAAATTCCCGCCTCCCGAACACCTGCCAACAGATTTTCAAAGATGGCGATTTCCTCGCCGCTGGACAAATCTGCCGTTTTCATGCGGCTGCGATAGGCAGAGGCAATATCCGGCACCAAAATTTTCAGGTCGCTCAGGGGCTTGGTGCAGCAGGACAGCCGCCAACCTGCCGCAAATTCCTCATCGGAAATGTGCTGAGTTTGCAGGCCCTCCACCTGTCCTTCTAAAATCTGCACCCGACATTTGCCGCAGGAGCCGTTGCCGGAGCAAGGGGCGTCAATGGCAACATTGGCTTTGCGGGCAGTTTCCAAAATATTTTCCCCGTCTGCCGCTGTAATCACCACAGGTGCCTCGTTGTTCTCAAAACAAAAGGTCAATTCAAACATGGATGTCCCTCCATTTGTCAAATTTTTTTCCATTGTACCATAAACTATAAAAAAAGTCACTACCCAAAGCGCAGAAAA
The DNA here is from genome assembly GCA_045595645.1 of Faecousia sp. Taxonomy (GTDB): domain Bacteria; phylum Bacillota; class Clostridia; order Oscillospirales; family Oscillospiraceae; genus JAZOXB01. The sequence goes on along the minus strand of JAZOAV010000179.1, from coordinate 7,631 downwards.
AAGCGCCCCGCTTGCCGATACACTCAGCAAGCAGAGCTTTCCTTCATTGTATATTGGGCTCAAAGCGTTTTGATACTGCAATGACTTTTCAATACGGATACCGCTTCTGTCGCATTTTCGTCGCGCATACGGAACCGAAGCGTTCTTCCGTCTGCAAAATCCATGTGAACGGCATAATCGCGCTCAGAATAATAAAAGTCCCGTGTCACATTTCTAAGCATTGTGTAAGAGTACCTTCTTGTTTTCCTGTAACATACGCTTCTAACAATCTCTTTTTCCTCGAATCGCATTTGCCATGTCAAATAATACAAGGTCATGGGGCCAAGAATCGTGAGAACAGGTATTAACAATACCGCACCGACAGGCCATCCCAAGAGCGGTACGGAACCAGCGGCGAGAATCAGCATCAGGACACATCCCAAACTGAAGCCTATGCGATGGCTTTCGCACCTTCTCACAATCACCTTTTTCTTCTGCACACGCTTCATCGTGTCATCCCTCTTTCCGTGCGCAGCATCCTTGACGCACGCTACGCAAATACAAACTCACAGACAAATTGGAATTTGGTTAACTCTTATTATATGCTATTGAAACCTCCTTGTTCTTCATCTCTGAGGCTCTAAGAACAACAATCACCGCGTCATCGTTCCATGAAACGGATGCAATGTTGTATTCACCCGCATTTACGCCGTCATTGAAAAGTTGGGTAGATACACGCTCGATAATTTTTCCATCGTGATTTTTGAGAGTTATCCTGACATCCGTTGGACCAAAGGGCCATGCTGGGTCACCCATTTGCTCAAAAACAAGCGAATATTCTCCGTCGGGACTGTGGTAAGTTGCAATTTCATTTGGGAGCATAAAATTAAATGTACCGTTCCAAAGGGCACCAATAGAAAGGTAAGCACCAATTATTAAAGCAACTGTAATTGATAATATCAACAATACGGTTTTTCCCGCTTTGCTCATATCGTTTTCCCTCCGTCAAATTCCAATTTATCGCTCAAATTATCGTATAAAACCGTAGGGAACGGCCTATGTGCCGTTCCGCAAGGTATCGACACCCGTAGGCATATATTTAGAAGAAATCATCCTATGATTTTTACAAGTGAGCAGTAATTCTCCGATTTTTTCCAACACAAGGGATTTGTACGGGTTACGATGGTTCCCGGAACGGCACATAGGCCGTTCCCTACGAACAATAACGAGCCTTATCTCGGTAAATTGGAATTGGTATCTCTATTTTTTCTCCAACATCCCCCAGATTGCAAGCGGGATTCCAATGTAAGGCAAAAACATGAAGATTTCAAAATTAGATTCATCAAACACCTCAACAAATGTGGGGGTAAAAAAGCCAATCGCTACAAATAAAAATGCAACCAATATTTTTTTCATAGATAATACTTCCTTCATCAAGCTCAAGTTTGCTGTACCGGCGCGATAGTGACTAAGGCTCTCTTGCATTATGTCATGCCTCTTTCCGTGCGCAGCATCTTGGATGCACGCTACGCAAATACAACCTCACAGACAAATTTCAATTCATCGGAGAGACTATCGTCCAATATCGTAGCGAGCGGTGCCCTGAGCGAAGCGAAGAAATGCCCTTGGGGTGCATCCTTGACGCGCGCTACGAACAAACACAATGGTGCAACAGCGCAACAAATCGGAATTTACTTGCTCTCTTTAGCCTGTTTTGACACCAGAATGATTGAACCAACAAGCACGGCAACACCAAGGGTGAAAAACACACATCCTACAATCGTATTCAACTGATTTGCAAAGAAACCAATCATTCCACTACCTGCCGCACAGCAAATCACATGAAATGCCTTTTTCATATCATCGTTCCTCCAAATTCAAGTTTGTCGTACCGGCGCGGGAGCACCCAAGGCTCCCTTGTGTAAAGGGAGGCTTTACAGCTCTGCAAAACCAAAAGCGTTTCCGACGAGTCGTTATCTACTTTTAGCTGCAACCTTTCTATTGCGGAAGATCTTGCTTCTAAACAAAATCACATTCATAACAGCAAAGAACAAGACGAAGATGATCAGCGTAAGGATGGGCTTTTCAGGTGCCAGCGTGGCAAGGAGCATCATGGGAAAGCCGAAGGCAATGGCAGGGAAATTCTGATACACCAAATTATCTGCCGCCGGTGTTTGGAAATCGCCGTCAACCTCACGCAGGAGGATAATGCCCGTGCTGGCCGTTCCCGTGAGCATGCCGTACATGGCAAGGAATTGCTCCTCCGGATAGTCCTGAAACAGGGTTTTGGCTACAATACGATTATAACTATAGGTGATAACCAAGCCGACCACGCCCAGAATAAGCATAATTCCCCAATACTTTTCCAGCACATCCAGCCGAATTGCCGCAATGCCCGAAACCACCATAATGTCAAAGAAGAAATTACTTGCCCGTGTCATCAGGAAGTCATTTGTATAGTCCTTTTTCAGCAGAGATACCTTTTTGAGACCGCTCATAATCACCTTGATCAGGGTCGCAGACAGCACACCCAGCAGGAAATTGAAGCCGTATATCGTTGCTTTCATACCGGGCAGCAGCTTTCCAAGCAGGAACATCAGCAGATAAGCCGTAACATAGGCGACAAAGATCAGCGCGATCTGGATCGTCATCTTGTCGATGCTTTCCTGCATGGGAATCTCGTTTTCCGACTCGATTTTCTCATTATTCAGCTTGTTTTTGTTGCCCGAAATGCGGAGTGTGCCCCGTTTTTTCATAATGTTCAGGTGGAGCACGCCACCGAAGCTGGCACTGAGGAAGCCGAAAGCCGCAATGGTAAGTCCGAAGCTCTTTCCACCCACGAAGCCGAATTGGGTCTCGTAGATGTTGCCGTAGTTGAGGGCCTGTCCCGTGCCCTGTCCGAAGCCAAAGGGCAGCAGCACACCCGCCGCGGAAAAGAAATCGGTCATGACAAGGGCAGCAACGATGGTAATGCCCAAGCCGAAGATCGCCTGAATTAAATAGGTGGAAACCGTTGTGACGCCTGTATTGAAGATTTCTGTTGTACGCTTTTTGGTCAGCTTGCCATTAGAGGATTTAAAGGTAGAGGCAATAAATCCCAAAGCCAGAGCGTGGTATGTAATAATTTCAAGGGTGGCAGTGCCGTCCCCGCCGAACAGCGCAATGTCAAACAGAACATTCCCTGTGATTGCTTTATACACAGCCGCAACGATAATGAGTACCGTTCCGCCGAGAACCGAGGTAGGAATCAGAGAGTTTCGCAGAATGGAGATCGACTTCTTCAAAACATTGCCCACAAGCAAGCTGCCGAGCAAAACCGCAATGAGAAGCACACTTCCCCACACATTAGAGTCCCAAAAATTTTCCATTGATATCACCCGTACTTATATTTTTGTGGCGGAAATAGATGTTTACATATTTCAGTGCATTAAACCGTTTCCCGCCTTTAAATTGGTAAACCTTTTTATCATAGTAGATGTTGAGCTTGTTCCGTCCCAGAACAGACATAGCAGACACGCCCTCAAAGGGTAAAACAAGCGCATTTTCGCAGCCTTCATCAATTACGACCCTGTCACCGTAAAGGGCAATCCCGGCAGCTTCACGAAGCGGAACTTTATGCTGGTACACAATGACCTCCGAAAGGCTTGCAGTGTCACGATAGAGCGGCTCTTTCGTGTACTGCATCACATCCAGCGCGCAGACAAACTCCTTTTGATAGTCATACCACTCCGTCACATATGCAAAGGGGAAGTCAAAGCCGACACCCCTCAACCGCTTATCTTCACCGTAGGTAATTTTTCTGTGACATTTTTTGCATTCTGTTTCATTGCCATTGCTTTCAAATTCCGAAAGACCGCAATACGGACATACATACATCGCCCGCTCGAGGTATTCCGCCCGTTTGTCGGATTTGAAGATTCCGTCGGACACACCCTCGTTTACCATCAAGCCGCTTTCAATGATGGCAAACAGCTCTTCATTGGTCAGCTTCTCGTATTCCTCCGGCTCAATGACACGGGATACATAGGAGCGCATCTTTCCCTTTCGGACACCGTCACTCCAACGAGGCTGCGCCCCGTAGCCACCCTCGATGCGGTAAAGCACAATGGGAAGCTTCAATTTCCGCGCAAGCGGAGCAATGGCAGGGCTCATATATTCTGTCTTGCCGCTGTATGTACGGTTGCCCTCGGGCGCAATGGAAATGGTGCCGCCCTCCTTTGCCACACGGATGCAATTCATAACAGCCGAAATATCCGTGGTCTGCTTCTTAATGGGAATCGGAGCCACAAGCCAGCGAATCAGGGACGACACCCACCCCTTGGAGAAAATATCCTCTGTAGCAAGGTAGTACACCGGGCCCTTGAAGGACATGCCCACAAAAAACTGGTCAAAGGGTGTCTGATGATTCAGCAGGATCAAATACGCTCTGTCGCCCTGATTCTTGAACCGCTCCATCGTGATGCCGTATTTCCATTTGCAGTACGGGCGCAGCACCATAGCGGCGACATTGCGCACGACACGATGGCGCAATTTCATCCATTTTTTCTGTTTCTTCTTTTTCTGCATATGCACCTCCGTAGGCTGCTTTTTGTAGCAGCACAACGGGATAAGTATACTCGATTTTCGCCTCACAGTCAACTGTTTCGTTTTAAATCGCAACAGATTTTCCTGAAAACTGCGCCATTGCTCCCTATTTCACCGCTTTTTGCGCAGGATTTTCTCATTTGGGTTTTATTGGAAAACAGCATAAGCAGTTGCATTTTTGAGAATTTGGTAGTATCATTATAATATGAGCAAAAAAAGAGAGAGGTAATTTAGATGAAACAAACGAAGCTTCTGCTATCCCTTGTGCTGATTCTGAGTCTGCTGGTGCAGATCGCCCCCGTGTCTGCAAAAGAGGCAGACGAGCCGTCCCTGAAAATCGCCGATGCTTTCATCATCGACCACACCGTTGATTCGCGGGGACAGGTCGTAGAGCTCAGGGGCACATCCGACAACAGCAATCTCCCCACCACGAAAGCCTTTGACCCCAGCATCTACACCGACACCGAGGAAAGCATCGTCCAAACCATTGCCAATGTACTCCTCGCCCGAGACACGAAGCCCTTCACCGTGTACCACAAGACAGATCGCGTTTTAAAAAGGGCTGATATCCTCGGTTGGTACTACGAAGCAATCGCCAGCCTGCCTCGCTACGACCAGTATTGCATGACCATCTGTTATTTTAGCCCCGCTTATTACGAAACGAGCGACGGAAACTACTTTGACATTACCTATGAAATCGAGTATTACTTGACTCCTGCACAAGAAGCGGAGCTGGATGCCAAAATCGTTGAAATCCTCGACATGTTAGATGTTTACGACAAAAGCGACATCGACAAGCTCTTGGCAACCTATGAATACCTCGTCCGAAGCGTGACCTACAACTTAGAAGCGGAGCGTTGCTATACCGCCTACGGGGCCCTCATTGACCATGAGTGCGTCTGCCAAGGCTACGCCCTTGCGTTGATGCGTCTGCTGCTTGCGCTCGATGTAGACATCGATGTGGTCGTCGGTAAATCCGACGATGTGAACCACATGTGGAACCTCATCCGTCTCGACGGCGTGGAATACCTGCTGGACTCCACCTGGGACAGCGGCAACCGCATCCCGTGCTATTTTTGGTTCCTGAAGGGCAGTGAAAACTTCCCCGACCACGATCCCACAGATCCTTATTCTGCCAACATGTCAACCAGCGACCACGAAAAAGCACTCGAATTGTCCCACACATGGGTTTTTGACGAAACCACCCAAGCGCACAAATGCCAGCTTTGCTCTACGGTGTACCCCATTGCAGACCATCGTCTCGTCACTGACGAAGCCGTTCCCGCCACCTGTACAGAATCGGGACGGACAGAGGGCAAGCACTGCAATCTTTGTGATATGATTATTGTAGCACAGCAGATCATCCCCGCCACGGGCCACAGCTACGATACCCACATAACAGAATCCACCTGCACCGCAGATGGTGTCAAAACCCACACCTGCTCTGCTTGCGGCGACAGCTACACAGAAGTGATTCCCGCCACGGGGCACAATGTCGTGATCGATCGGGCAGTCTCTCCCACTTGCACGGAAAACGGCTCGACGGAAGGCAAGCACTGCGACACCTGCGATGCGATTCTTGTAGCCCAAAGCATCGTCCCTGCCACAGGACATACGGTCGTCATTGACGAAGCTGTTGCCCCCACCTGCCTCAATTCCGGTATCACGGAAGGGCAACACTGCTCCACCTGTCAAGCTATCCTTGTGCCGCAGGAAACCGTAGGCCGTTTGGGGCATGATTACGGCTACACAGACAACGGCAACGGCACCCATACAGGAGCTTGCAGCCGTTGCGACAAGACTACGACCGCCGTTCATAGCTTCACTGACGGCACTTGTGTCTGTGGTGCGAAAGAAATTGTCGAACCCATCTTAGACGAAACCATCCAAATTTACCACACCTTGGATTTGGCAAGTGATATTTCCATCAGCTTTGTCGTTCCTATGTCTGCTTTGACAAGCTATGACAGCTATTATTTGGAATGTACACTGCCTGAGTATAAAGGTATTGAGCTCACAGGCATTTCCACCGTACAAATCCGGCCTGTTGTGAATGGCAATTATTACTATTTCACCCTGACGGGCATTACGGCAGTTCGCATGGGCGATATGGTAGAGGCGGTTCTGCATATGACCAAAGACGGTGCAGCGTACATCTCCCGAACCGATACCTACAGCGTGGCCACCTATGCTTACGCCATGCTGAACAGCACAAGCGATACCAAGATGCTGAGCCTGTGTGCCGACCTCCTGCGCTACGGTGCAGAGGCGCAGACCTACAAAAAGTATCGCACCGATAGCTTAGTTGACGCGGCAATGACCGCAACCCACAGAAGCTATCTCAGCAACACCGAAGCCCTTATTTTCACTGCAACAGATATCTTCTTACGCGATTTGGAGGCCCCCATGATTCACTGTGTAGGCAAGACCCTCGATTTGGGCTCCAAGGTTGGCATGAAGTTTGTATTCAGCACCGCAAATTACAGCGGCGATATTGCCAAGCTGTCTATGAAGGTTTCCTATACAGGAAGCAACGGCGAAGCCAAGACTGTCACTCTGACAGGCGCAGAGGCTTACAATGCAAACGCAGGCTATTACAGCTTCACCTTCTATGGTTTGCTGGCTTCCGAACTTCGCACCATTGTCGATGTAGCGATTTACGAAGGCAATACCCAGCTCAGCGAAACCCTCCGCTACAGTGCCGAAACCTACGCCTCCAAAACAGCCGGCACTGCATTGGAATCCCTCACCCGCGCCCTGTTCGCCTACTCCGACAGCGCAAGAGCATATTTCACCAAATAACGCGGCCCCCCTGCCGTAAACCTCGTAGGGGACGATCCCTACACCGCCCCGAACCGCGAAGCGACAGACGGTACGCACAACCCAATTTGCACAAATTTGGTAGTTCCTACAAGCGGTACGATGTGGGCATCGTCCCCTACGAGTTTTACGGCAGGGAGTCCGCGTTATTTGGTGAAATACGCCTTTGCGCTGTCGGAGTAGGCGAACAGGGCGCGGGTGAGGGATTCCAATGCAGTGCCGGCTGTTTTGGATGCGTAGGTTTCGGC
>JAZOAV010000178.1:0-27381 GCA_045595645.1 Faecousia sp. | reverse complement strand
CTCGCCGACACGCTTTGCAGCGGTTGCGCCTGCGTCAACAGCGGCCTTGACTGCGCCCACATCGCCACGAACCATGACGGTGACCAGACCGGAGCCGATCTGCTGCTTGCCAATCAGGTGAACATTTGCGGCCTTGACCATAGCATCGGCGGCTTCAATGGCACCAATCAGACCACGGGTTTCAATCATACCAAGTGCTAACTTCATAATTTTATACTCCTTTCGATCTTAGAAAAAACAATCAAATCATCCGATGGTGGGGAGAATGCCTTCCACATCGCCGTGGGGAGAGGGAATGACATGGCAGCCGTACAGCTCGCCGACACGCTTTGCGGCGGTTGCGCCTGCGTCCACAGCAGCCTTGACTGCGCCCACATCGCCACGAACCATAACGGTGACCAGACCGGAGCCGATCTGCTGCTTGCCAATCAAACGGACATTTGCGGCCTTGACCATGGCGTCTGCTGCTTCGATGGCGCCAATGAGACCACGGGTTTCGATCATGCCTAATGCTTCTTTCATTTGTAAATCCTCCAAATTGTATATAAATTTTATTTTTTACTTTAGAAAAGTGAGTTAATGATTTCCGGATGGGGTGAGGGAATGACAACGCTTTCCGCCAGCATACCCTTGACCTCCGGCAGAGCCTCGCCCGCTGCAACAGCGGCACGGACGGCGGCGACCTCACCGGTCAGGGTGATAAAGGACTTTCCGCCCAAGCCACGACCGAGACGCACATCCATCAGGGTCACATCGGCGGCCTTGACAGCGGCATCGGCGGCCACCACGGCGGCGCAGAGGCTAAAGGCCTCCATGACACCCACGGCAGACACGGTTCCAATATCACTGCAGGCATTGATGGCCTTGGGAACCTGAGGATGGACAGAGGAAATCACCAGACTGTCTACCAGTCGGCTTCCTGCGATTTCACAGCCGGCGGCCACGCTTTCTCTCACAGCGGCCACATCTCCTGCCACCATGGCAATGAACTTGCCGGCGCAGACAGGCTGTGCGGTGATCAGCTCCACCGACGCCGCTTTCAGCATGGCATCTGCCGCATTCACTCCCAGAGGAATGCTGTTTGTTTCAATCATGCCAAGTGCATTCATTTGGCCGTCCTCCTGATTTCGATGTAATCATTGGTGATGTCTGTCACCGTGCCGGAAAGGGATGCGTGCATTTTCACGCCCAGCTTGCCTTCGGCAATGTCTGCAACAAGCTGATTCTTGCGCACCTTGTCCCCCACCTGCACCTTGGGCACGCTGGGAGCACCCACGCCCATGCGCAGGGCGATGCGGACGCAATCGGTAGACAGGAGCTTGTCCTGCAAGGGGGCGGGTACATCATATTTCGTCAGACCCAAACGGGCAATGAGACGGGACACGGGAACTTTTTTGTTATTCAAACCGCCGTCTACCTCAGTGAACACTTCCTTGCGGGGGCGTGTGCCCTTGGAGGCGATGGCAGATTTCAGGCTTTGCATCACCTGCGAAGGCTTGAGACCGAAGTTGCAGGCATAATAGGTACACAGACCGCAGTTACAGCAGGAGAAAATGCCGTTGATATCGCCCAGCAGATCCACACCATTAGCCAAGCTGCGCATAGCCTTATGGGGCTGTACATTGAGGCCCAAGGCATTTCTCGGACACATCTGGGTACACATGGAACACTGACAGCACACGGAAAGCATCTTTTGGAAGTGGATTTCCGTGGATTTCTGCGCCAGCAGGGGATGATTTTTGGGAATCGCCAGCAGGCCGCCTGTGGTTTTGGTCACGGGGATATCCAAGGTATCCACTACCCGTCCCATGCAGGGGCCGCCGATGATATAGTCACAGTCCTCCGTGGTGCCGCCGGCGGCCTCCAACAGCTCCCGCAGAGAAGTACCGACAGGTACTCGCAGGGTGACAGGATGCTTGACCGCACCGCCCACGGTGACATATTTTTCAATGACCTTCTTGCCGTCCAAAGCGGCGGCAATGTTGACCAAAGTGCTCACATTGCACACCACCGTGCCCACATCCAAGGGCAGACCGCCCGTGGGAACGACCCGACCCGTGACCTCGTAGACAAGCTGCTGCTCGTCACCGGCAGGATAATAGGCCTCTAACAGATGAAGCTGCACATCCTCCGCATCCTTCAACACGGATTGCAGGGCTTTGACTGCTTCGTGGTAATGCTCTTTCAGGCAGATCACGGCATACTTCGCCTGCGTTGCCTCCTTGACCGCCCGAATACCTCGGACGACCTCGGCGGCATAGACCTGCATCACCTGCTGGTCTACCCGCAGAAGGGGCTCGCACTCTGCGCCGTTTGCCAGCACATACTCGGCTTTACAGTTGATTTTCACATGAGTGGGGAAGCCTGCGCCGCCTGCGCCGAGAATACCGGCATCACAGACTAACTTCGTCAGCTCCATAGGCTTAGATGATGCGGAAATCGCCCTTCATCACACAGCGTCTTGCTCGGGTGAAGGATTTCGCACTGGTCAGGCCCTCGCCCGTGGGAGTGGCGATGGTGAGGGTGGTGTAGCCCTCGCCGCCGAAGCCCAGACCGGAATAGGAGGGAGCGTTCTTGACGAAAATGGTAGTGTTCATGCGGCGGGCCGCACGGGACATATTGTGAATGTTGGTGGAGTGGATCATGGCGGAGTGCTGACAGCCGTGCTCGGCACGGAATGCCTCACTCAGAGCCTCGTCAAAGTTGGAAACTCTCACCATGCCCAGCACAGGCATGAGCATTTCCACCTCTACAAAGGGATGGTAGCGATCCACCTCTGCGATAATCAGAACGGGCTCACCCGTGAAGGCAACGCCGCTCTCCCGCAGGATGTAAGTGGCATCGTGACCGACGAACTTGCGGTTGATCACATAGCCGTTGTCCTTCTTCACCAGTACAGTGCGGATGATCTTGTCGATGTCCTCGCCGTAGACACGGAAGGCACCGTGCTGCTGCATGGTGTTCATCAAGGCATCGGCAATGGAGGAAACCATAAAGACTTCCTTTTCTGCAACGCACAGCACATTGTTGTCGAAGCTGGCACCATCGACAATATGCTTGGCAGCCTGAGGAATGTCAGCCGTTTCATCCACGATCACGGGGGGATTGCCGGGACCTGCGGCAATACACTTCTTGCCGGACTTCATGGCCACGGAAACCACGGCCTCACCGCCGGTGACGGCCAGCATCTTAATGGCCTTGTGGGTCATAATCACCTTGGAGGTATCCAAAGTGGGCTCCTTGGGCGCGGTGATCAGACCGTTGGGGCCGCCTGCGGCCACGATGGCGGCATTGAGCAGCTCCATAGCTCTCTGAGACGCACGCTTGGCAGCGGGATGGGGGTTGTAGACCACGGCGTTGCCTGCGGCGATCATGCTGATGGAGTTGTTAATGACCGTTGCAGTGGGGTTGGTGGAGGGGGTGATGGCACCGATGACACCGTAGGGGGCCGTTTCCACAAGGGTCAGGCCGTCGTCGCCGCTGAAGGCGGTGGGATGCAGGTCTTCGATACCGGGGGTCTTGTTGGCAGCCAACAGATTCTTAGCGATCTTGTGGTGCACCTTGCCGTAGCCCGTTTCCTCGTGGGCCAAAACGGAAAGCTCCTCCACATGCTCTCTTGCAGCCTGGCGCATGGCTTCAATCAGGCGGCCACGCTCTTCCAGACTCATATCCATGAGCTGCTGTTGGGCACGAATGGCGGTTTCGATGGCGTCGTTTACATCATCAAAAAGGCACTGTCCGTTTCCTGCGCAGACACCGCCGCCCAAGCTGTTGCGGGTCTGCTCGGCAATTTGTCTGATTTGTTCTTTTGTCAATGCCATAGACTATCCTCAACTTTCTTTTCAGGTTTCATTGCTGAATTTTTCAAAAATGCGGCTTCCGTCTACATCGACGGAGTCGATAATGGCTACAATGGTTTGATCCACGGGCTTGTTTTCCGTTACCACCGTCTGACGGGAGGAACTGCCGCCGACCAACATGACGACTTCCCCTTCGCCTGCGCCAACGGCGTCGATGGCCACCAGCAGGCCGCCCTTTTCCTGCCAGGTTTCAATATCAATGGGCTTGACGATGAGCAGCTTCAGGCCGTAGAGCTTTTCGGCCTTGTTGGTGCTGACCACCGTTCCCTTTACTCTTGCTAATTGCATAGGCATTCTCCTTCGTAGTGTATGGTCACATCGCAGACCGCCAAGGCATCCCGCGCCGCGGGGGTGATGATGGCACCGGCTCGGCAAGAAATGGTCTTGTCGGGTCTTTGGGCGGCGGCCAGTACATCAGCCTCCGTCACCAGACTTTCACCCATGACCCTTGCCGCATCGCCGGTGTAGTAGGGCTGCACCATTACACCCATGTCGTGTAGAGTGTCAATGGCAGAAGCCACACCCTCTAAGAAGGTGTTTCTGCGGAAGTGGGGCGGCTCGAAATCCAAATACAGCCGCACATCCTTGCGCCACAGAATACTGCGCACCACCAAATGCGCCAACAGCTCCTTGTCCTGCCCTTGGGAAATCTGCTGTAGCAGCTCCAAGGGGGGCGCAACCAAAATCACGGTCTTTGCACCGGCCACGCGCTGCAACAGCTCCGTCTGATTCATCTGCCCTGCGTAAACGCAGTGTGGCAGGGGGCAATCCTCGGAAAAGCTCAGAGGGGTGTAGCCCGCACCAAACTGGGTGTGCAGCAGCTCCTTCAGCTCCTTTGCATAGGCAATGGGGCCGGGCAAGAGCAGTAAAACCTGCTCCGGATGCTGTTCCTGCCGCTGGGCCTCCGCAGCTCTGCGTACGACCTCTGCCACAATGGCCTCTATTAACTTTTGCAGTTGTCCATTGCGCATGGCTTCTTCCATCCTAATAAATAAATGTTTTTCGATATCCGCTGCACCTGTCCCCCTTTCAAGGGGGACCACGGGGGTTGCTGTGTAGGCATTGAAAAGACCCCCCGTCCCCCCTTCAAAAGGGGGGCACGGTGCGCACGAGCACGCACACGGAAGCTATACCAGCACTTCCATCATGGGACTGCCGCTCATGGCAACAGCATTGGCCTCGTCTGTATCCAGATGTACCTCGAAGGTATGTCCGTCACCGGCCCGCACCACGACATTTTCAAAAATCACGGAGCGGGGGCCGCCGGAGCGCAGGGACACGATTTGTCCGTCCTTCAAGCCGAACAGCTCGCTCTGCTCCTTGGAGATGTGCATATGCCGTGCGGCAATGATCACGCCTTGGCTCAGCTCCACCGTTCCGGCGGGGCCCACGAGGGTACAACCGGGGGTGTTTTCCACCTTACCCGACATCCGCACAGGGGCTTTCACTCCCAATTTAAAGCTGTCGGTAAGGGCAATCTCCACTTGGGTATCCTTCCGTTCCGGCCCTAAGACACGCACCTTTTCCAGCTTCCCCTTGGGGCCGACCAAGGTGACCTGTTCTTCACAAGCAAACTGCCCGGGCTGCACCAAATCCTTGAACTTGTGCAGGGTATAACCCTTACCAAACAAGGCTTCCACATGGGCATGGCACAGGTGCACATGCCGTGCCGAGGAGGCCACGGGAACAAAAATCTTCCCTTCCTTTTGGAACATGGATTCTGCGACGGAGAGCTGCACCGTCCGTTGTACCGCAGCTTTATCCATTCTCATTCACCTTCTTCAGCAAAAGACCTTCATAATAGGTCTTGGCGATAATGGTTTTAATATCATCCAGAGTGGGCCGCACCGTATTGGTGGCGGTTGCCGTGTCCTTGAGGGCATTTTCAGCCAGAACATCAATGTCCTCCATGCGGAACTTGGTGTCGCACAGGGGCGGGATCTTTACATCCTGAATCAAGCGGCGAACCGCTTCAATGGCCTGCTTGGAGGCAGCATCCACAGAGAGGTTATCCACCTTCTCGCCCATGGCCTGAGCAACGGCGGCAAGACGGGACATGCAGTAAATACGGTTGTATTCCAACACACGGGGCAGCATAATGGCATTGGCCAAACCGTGGGGAATATTATAGTAGCCGCCCAGCTGATGGGCAATGCCATGCACCAGACCCAAGCCGGCATTGGAGAAGGCAAGACCCGCCATGTACTCCGCCCAGCACATATCCGTGCGGGCATCCATGTCCGAGCCGTCCCGTACCGCCTCCCGCAACGCACCGGAAATCAGGCGAATGGCCTCTAATGCCAAGGCATCGGTGTAGGGTGTGTGGGTGTTGCAGATGTAGGCTTCGATGGCATGGGTCAGAGCGTCAATGCCCGTCGCCGCCGTCAGAGAAGGAGGCATACCCACCATGAGCATGGGGTCATTCAGTGCCAAATGAGACAGACAGTTGGTGTCCACCATAAGCATCTTGCTCTTGGCTTCCTCGTCCGTGACCACATAGGCACGGGTACACTCCGAGCCCGTGCCCGCCGTGGTGTTGACGGCGATGATGGGTGCGCCGTGCTTCTTGGACTTGTTCACGCCGTTATAGTCTTGAATCCGTCCACCGTTTGCCGAGAGAATACTCACTGCCTTTGCCACATCAATGGGGCTGCCGCCGCCAATGGCAATAATGGCACCACACTGCTTTTCATTATAAAAAGCAAATGCCTCGTTGACGATGGTGACGGTAGGATTGGGCTGTACGCCGTCGTAGATGACATAGTCGATCTTCGCTTCGTCCAGCACAGCCGTGACCTTGCCCGCCGTACCGATCTTCATCAACCCCTTGTCCGTGACCACCAAAACCCGATCTGCGCTCAAACGCCGTAAAAAGTGGGGAATCATGGTGATGCCGTCCCGACCGATGAGGGTGTGACGGGGCTGGTATAATTCTACAATTCCTTGATTTTTCATAGTCAAAACTCCATTAAAAATCGCTCAAAATCGCTCATTTTCTAAGAATTCTATTCTATCCCACACATCATCCCACAAATTCAGGAAAAAGTCAACACTTCTGAAAAACGCCGAGAGAATTTTGTGATATTCCACAAGATTTCACAAGAATAATTGTTTAATTTATACATAATTTTAAGCAGAAAAAACCGTCTTGCCAAAAAACGGCAAGACGGTTTGTGACAAAATCGCTCATAATCGCTCATTCAGTAGAAACGAGGGTGCAAGGGATCCCCCGCTGACGATAGTAGGCGGCAAAGCGCGGAGGCATCTTCTTTGTGGAGATGATGCGGCAGCTCTTGTCGGGAGGAAACACCGTTGCAAAGGCACGGCGGTCAAATTTTCCGCTGTCCACCACAATATATAGACGGCGGGTCATGCGGGAGAGCTGGGTATAGAGGGGAATGCGGGCCTTGTCCTGCACCGTGTAGCCCCGCTCCGTGTCGATACCGTCCATAGTGAGGAATACCTTATCAAAATAGTAGCTTCGCAGCGTTTGGCTGATGTCGCTGTCTAAGGTTTCAATGTAGTTTTTGCCCGTGCGCACATCGCCGCCCAAAAGGGTCAGATGGATGTTGGGGTGCTCCATCAGCTCCAAAACGGCGGTGATACTGGTGGTGACCACCCGCAGATGTTCCCGCTCCCGTAGCTGTGCCGCCAGCATATTGCAGGTCTTGCCCGTGCCGATGAAAATGGATTCGCCCGCCTGCACCTGACTTGCCGCCTCCCGTGCAATGGCAAATTTTTCCTTGTCCGTTTCGTCCAGAATTTCCGTGCCGCCAAAGAAGCTCTTTTCCTTCTTTTGCGGCAGACGAATACTTCCGTAGCTCCGTTCTGCCAGACCTTTTTCCTGCAACTGCTCAAAGTCCCGCCGAATGGTGGCAACAGAGGCCCCTGTCAGCAAACAGGCGTCTGTCAGAGAGAGCACACCCCGCTTTTCCAAGCACTCTAAAATCGCTTTTTCCCGTTCTAAATACTTCATTTTGATTCCTCCAATCAAAACCGCTCATTTTCGCTCAAAATAAGTATAGCACAGAAGCAGGAATTTGTCAAGAAAAGCCTGTAGACAGTACGCACAACCAACATAATGCAAATTTGGTAGTTCCTGTAAGCTACGGCAGGTTTTTCATACCTTGCAATATGGCAATAAACCGATCAATCTGCTCGTTTTGGTCAACGCTTTTTTGCAGGGGGATCGCACTCAACTCCCAATCCGGAAACAACTCGCCATACCGTTCCGCTACGGCCGTCAGAATTTTGTTTATTTCCGTCTCACCTGCCTGTGCAATGTATTGCAATACCTCGTTCATTCTGTCAACACCTCTCTATAAAATATAATTTTCTCTAATATGATAACACTTTGTTTGTATAATTTCAAGGGCAATGTTTGTATACTGTTGTCATAATATTAGCGAGGTGTTATCATGGCGACCAACAAAATTCAAACCGGCATTCGTTTTGAGCCGGAGCTCCTTTACAAAATTACATTCGTTGCCAAGGATAATAAACGATCCTTAAATGCGCAACTGGAATACTTGGCACAGCAGTGTGTCAAGGAATACGAAACGGCCAACGGCCCGATCCCTGTTGACGAGGAAGCACTCTACCATAAATAAGCCAACGCCTGCACAGACCATAGGGTCTCTGTGCAGGCGTTCTTGCTGTAAATGCAACGGGTCGATGAGGGCATCGACCCCTACGGATTCTAATGCACGGTTCTTCTTTATATCGTAGGGAACGACCTGCGTGTCGTTCCCCTTTTCGGGTGATTTGGAACGGCACATAGGCCGTTCCCTACGATAG
Organism: Faecousia sp.; assembly: GCA_045595645.1. Classification (GTDB taxonomy): domain Bacteria; phylum Bacillota; class Clostridia; order Oscillospirales; family Oscillospiraceae; genus JAZOXB01. The sequence goes on along the minus strand of JAZOAV010000178.1, from coordinate 18,724 downwards.
ATTTTGCGTTGAAAACAGTTCCTCCACGGTACCGAAGGTATAGCCCATGTTTTTCCAGCGGGTGAGCAGCTCGTCTAAAATGGTCGCATTCGTACGGGAGGTGCTGTGCAGGAGAATCACCGCTCCATCATGGACGCGAGGAATCAGCTTCGACAGGGCTTCCTCCCGTGTGGGCTGCTTGTCGTTGTACCAATCCACATAGGCCAAGCTCCAAAATACGGTTTTATATCCCATTTCCTGTGCCATACGGAGGTTTTCCTCGGAGTAAATGCCCTGTGGCGGGCGGTAAAATTTGGTCATTTCCTTCCCTGTGATGCGCAAATACAATTCCTCCAGACTATCCAGCTCAGCCCGAAAAGAATCCTTGTCCGTCAATTTCGACATATCGTAGTGATGATAGGTGTGATTGCCCACTATATGTCCTTGTTGTACCATTTTGCGCACCAAATCCGCATTTTGCTCCATGTAATTCCCCACCAAAAAGAAGCAGGCAGGGACGCCGTGTTTCTCCAACGCCGCCAAAATTTCCTCCATACAGCCGTTTTCATAGCCTGCATCGAAGGTGAGATAGAGCCGTTTTTGGCTCTCGTCGCCCAAATAGACCGCATCGTATTGGGCAAGCTGTGCTTTTGAGCTGTTTCCGGTGGGGGCTTGCCCCTCCGTATGGAAGCTCAGTCCCCAAGAGCCCGTGGGAATCGCCTCCGCCCCACAGCCAATCAGACAACACAGGAACAGGCACAGTGCCAAGCATCGTTTCATTCAAACCACCTCAGCACAGTCTATGCCTGTCCCCCAATTTTATTTATTATTTATTCTCTATTCTTTATTCTTTTGTGTAGGCACCGATTCTCACCACCGCACCTGCATATCACACCGTAGGGGCATGAATCGATAGTGCCACGGGTCGATGTGGGCATCGACCCCTACGACACAACCAAATTATTGCAAAGCGTTCAGAATTGCCTCGTGGAAGGCAGTGCGGTCGATGTGCAACAGAACGAGGGCGTTTTTAACCTCAAACTGTCTGTCGCTGTACAGATCCGTGACGGTTTTGCCAAGGGTAATACTGCCCTGTGTCTCCACGAACACGCCCGCCTTCTCGCCCTCGAAGCATTCGGGATGGGCAAGGTAGAACACGGGGCAGGCATCGTGGATGCAGAAGCCCTTCTTCCCCGTTTGCAGATTTTTCTCCAAAATATACAGCCCTGCCTGATGGAGGAAGCGGGCTTTTTCCGTGGGAAGCTCTCCCAGCTCTGCCCATTCCTCTGCCGTGAGATAGGCTTGCTCCGTGACCTCCAAGCCGCACATAACAATCGGCACACCACTGCGGAACACCGCCTGTGCCGCCTCGGGATCAGCATAGATGTTGTACTCAGCACAGGGGGTTCGGTTTCCACGGGTGGCACTGCCTCCCATCATCACAATGCGGTGCAAATATTGGGGCAGGTCGGGATAGGCTTGCAGGGCGATGGCAATATTGGTCAAGGGACCCATGGTGATCAGCTCCAGGCGGCCTTCATGGGCTCTTGCGGCGGCATACAACCCCGCCCAAGCGGTCAATTCCTCGGCACAGCGGTCGCTCTCGGGCAGACTTGCACCGCAGAAGCCGTCGGCACCGTGGAAGTCTGCGCCGTGAACATAGGGGCGCAGCATGGGGCCTGCCGCTCCTTTGTAGACAGGATAGGCGGTGCCCACAAAATCGCCTAATTTCAGGGCATTGGCGGTGGTGACCGAAAGGGGCACATTTCCCGCCACGGTGCTGATGCCTACGATTTCCAATTCCGGCATGGCATGTGCCAGCAGGATACCGGCGGCATCGTCTACACCCGGGTCGCAGTCAATCCAAACAGGCAGTCTCATGCAGTTTCCTCCTTATAATATCTTACAGCCTGCACCAGCAAATCCGCAAAGGCGGGGCGGTCAACGCCCATACTCACCTTAGCATTTGCGGGCGCACGGGTGTGTCCCACGGTGGTACCTCGGCAGTATTCTCCCGTGGTTTCCACCTCCACACACAGCTCCCGAATATCAAACAGCTCAGGATGGGTCAGCACTGCAACGGCGCAGGGATCGTGCATAGGAGCACCCTTGTAGCCGATATTTGCGTGGAAGCTGTAGAAGAATTCCAGCCATTGAGCGACAATTTCCGCAACCTCACCGCCCACGGCACGCACCCGCTCGAAATCCTCGGGGCACATCAGGGCTTGCTCGGTGACATCCAAGCCGCTCATATACAGGGGCAGACCGCTTTCCAGCACCAGCTTAGCCGCTTCGGGGTCTACCAAAATGTTGAATTCTGCCGCAGGCGTCCAGTTGCCGTAGGTGATGCCGCCGCCCATGAAGCTGATAGCCTCGATTTTCTCCTTCAATTCCGGATGGGACAGGAGCAGGGCACCCACATTGGTCAGAGGGCCGGTGGCAACAATCGTCACCTTTTCTTCGCTTTCCCGCAGGAGCTTCGCCATAAGCTCTATACTGCTCAGCTCGCTTAGAGGCATGGTGGGTTCGGGCAGAGGAGGGCCGTCCAAGCCGCTTTCGCCGTGGATGGTGGCGGCGTTGGTTTCAGGGCCCACCAAGGGGGTGCGCTTGCCCCGTGCAACAGGGGCATCGATGCCCAAAAGGGTGCAAACCCGTCGGGCGTTGTAGCTCACCTTTTCCACGCTCTGATTGCCGCAAACAGTGGTAATGCCGATGATTTCCAACTCCGGCGAAGCCTTTGCCAAGAGCCACGCAATGGCATCATCGTGCCCGGGATCGCCGTCTAAAATAATTTTTCTCATAGCCGTTCCTTTCTGCGGCGGCGAAGCACCACAAAGATCATCATCACAATCGTAATCAAATAGGGCAGCATTTCCGTCAAATCAGCAGAAACATATGCCTGCAAGCCTGTACCCATAGCACCAAAGAAGCCAAACATGAGCGCAGCAAGCAGCACCTTGGCGGGATTTGCGGAAGCGAAAATCACACAGGCAAAGGCAATATAGCCTCGGTTGTTGCTCATTTTCTTGGCAAAATTGCCGCCTAAATCGCCCAGGGACAGGTATGCCCCCGCAACGGCGCACAGCAGGCCGCAGAGAATACTTGCCAGCCACTTTTGCGCCTCGGGGCTGATGCCCGCTGTGCGCAGGGTGTCGGGCTTTTCGCCTGCCGCACGGAGACGGAAGCCCCAAGGGGTGCGGTAGACATAGAGCCACAAGAGAAACACCAGCAACAGCATAAGATAAAACAGCACGGACAGCCCCTGCAGGGTTTCGCCCACAAAGGGCAGGCTGTCGAAAATCCCCAGCCGTACCTTGGGCAGGGCGGGCATACCCTTGCCGCCGCTGTAACCAAAAACCGTGTCGGACAGGAAGCCCGTCAGACCCACAGCGAAGGTGTTCAGAGCACAGCCAATGATAAATTCGTCGGCTTTCAGCTTTACCACGAAGAAAGCAAAGAGCAGACCGATCAGCAGGCCCACCAGCAGTGCCAAAAGCAGACCCAGCCAGCCGCTTCCCAAGAGGAAGCTGCCGTAGGCGGCAAAGAAGGCTCCCATGAGGATCATGCCGTCCATGCCGATGTTCATAATACCTGCGTGCTCCGTCATAGCACCGCCCATGGCCGCCAATGCCACAGGGGTCGCCATGCGCAGGGTTTCGTGGAAGGTGGCGGGAGAAAACAATCTGCGAAGAATCTCACCCATGTCTGCGCCCTCCCTTCCGCTTGTCCCATGCCGTCAGCAGGCCGCCCTGCGCCGCCATGCAGAAAATCACCACGGTTTGGATGATCAAATAAATCTGCGAAGGAATGCCCAAATATTGCAGTTCATCCGAACCGATTTTCAGCACGGCAAAAAAGACGGACAGACCCACCACAGGCAGGGATTTGTAGGCAGCGATCATGGCAATCATCAGCCCTTCAAAGTAATAATCGTTGCTGATGGAGGATTTGTAAATATGCTCTGCGCCGTAGACACGGAACATACCCACCAAGCCACACATGGCCCCCGAAAGCACCATGCAGATCAGCATCAGCCGTTCCGTGCGGATGCCGCTGAACAGGGCAAAACGGGGATTTTCGCCTGTCAACCGCAGTTCGTAGCCCTTTGCCGTGCGGGACAGGACGAACCACAGCACCAGCGTGATGATGATCGCACCGAAAATCGCCGTAGACAGCTTAGATTTTGCGATGACCGTATCCAGCCAGTAGTTCATATCTAACTTTTCCGTGGCGGCGACCATGTTTTTGTTGGGGTTTTTCCACGGGCCCTTGGCCAAATATTGGCACAGACAAGCGGCTACCGTGTTCAGCATAATGGTGGTGATGACCTCGTTGACCTTCCATTTCACCTTCAAAACGCCCGGGACAAAGGCGTAAAAACCGCCCACTGCCATAGCGGCCAGTGCCGCACAGGGCAGTACCAGCCACACGGGCGAGCCGTTCATCCACACGCCCACCTGACAGGCGAAAATGGCTCCCAGCAAAAGCTGTCCCTCACCGCCCACATTGAAGATGCCCACCCGTGCCGCCAGCACACAGGCCAGACCGCACAGGCACAGCACCATGGCGTATTCCAAGAAGTCGCCCACATGACGGGCACTGCCGAAGGCTCCCTCCCAAATGGCAGCGTAGGCTTTTAAGGGGTCAAAGCCTGCAATGAGCAGAACCACCGCCCCCAAAACAAGAGCGCAGAGGATGCTCAGAGCCAAGGTGAGCAGATAGCGGGTGTTTATGCGTTGCATGGCTCCGCCTCCTTTCTCCGATGTCCTGTCATGTAGTAACCGATTTCTTCCTTGTCGAATTTGGTAAATTCCCCTGTGATTTCCCCTTCAAAGAGGGTGATCACACGGTCGGAGAGGCGAAACACCTCGTCCAAATCCGCAGAGGAGAGCAAAATTGCCTTGCCCTCGTTGCGTTTTTCCATAATTTGTCCGTGGATAAATTCGATGGCACCCACATCCACGCCCCGCGTAGGCTGGGAAATGAGCAGTACCGGCGTGTCAAAGGAGCATTCCCGCGCCACCACCAATTTTTGCATATTGCCGCCGGACAGAGAGCCGGCGGGCACATGGGTGCCTGCGCCCCGCATATCGAAGCGCACAAAGAGGTCTTCCGCGTAGCGTTCAATGGAGGAACGCTTCTGCCGCCCTGCGAAGCCCTTGAATTCGGCTTCGTTCTGCCGTCCTGTGAGCAAATTGTCTGCCACGGAGGAGCGGGCACTGACACCCGTTGCCAATCTATCCTCGGGAATGTGTGCCAAGCCCTGCAAGCGAATGTCCCCGGGATGGGCATTGGTCACATCGGCACCACAGAGGGTGACATGCCCTGCCTCGCAGGGACGCAGACCGGCGATGGCCTCCAACAGCTCGCTCTGTCCGTTGCCCTCGATGGCGGCAATGCCCAAAATCTCTCCGGCGCGAAGGTCAAGGGACAGATTTTTTACTGCCGTCAATCCACGATTATCCGACACCCGAAGCCCCTCCACCTTTAATTTGACCTCGCCATGCTCTGTTTTGCGTTCCAGCGCATCATAAAGCACGGGACGACCCACCATCAGGGAGGCAAGCTCCCGTTCCGTGACCTCGGCGGTGGGACGGATTGCCACTAACTTGCCCTTACGCATGACACCGACTCGGTCGGAGACCGCCATGACCTCGTAGAGCTTGTGGGTAATGAGAATGACGGTCATGCCCCGCTCCTGCACCACACGGCGCAAAACGGAGAACAGCTCCGCCGTTTCTCCCGGGGTAAGTACCGCTGTCGGCTCGTCCAAAATCAGAATTTCCGCACCCCGATAGAGAGCCTTGAGAATCTCCACCCGCTGTTGCAGGCCTACACTCAGCTCCTGCACCACCGCATTGGGATCTACCGCCAAGCCGTATTCCTCGGACAGGCGGCGGGTTGCTTCAACGGCGACCTTTCGATCGGAGAAGATGCCCCATTTTTTGGGCTCGCGGCTCATCACCACATTCTGCGCCACAGTGAAGGACGGCACCAGCATAAAGTGCTGATGCACCATGCCTACACCGCAAGCGATCGCCGCCTTGGGGCTGTGCTCTGTCAGGGGCTTTCCCTGAATCAAAATTTCCCCCGCCGTGGGACGATGAATTCCGTACAGCAGGTTCATCAGGGTGCTTTTGCCTGCGCCGTTTTCTCCGATGAGGGCAAAAATCTCTCCTTTTCGGATGTCCAAGGACACATCGTCATTGGCCAAAACGCCCGGAAATTCCATGCTCACATGGCGAAATTGTATCTGTTCCATCGTTTACACCTCCTTGTAGGCACTGCTCATGTGGAAGTATTTTCCATATGAGCCGAATTTTTCATACAAATTCTCTGCTTATTACGATATAACAAAACCACCCGAAAGAAAGCGAAGATTCTTTTTCGGGTGATTTTTGTGAAGATTCAAACCTACGGTTTGAAGTGAAGTTGCAACAAAGTTACAGTGAAGTATTTGCCTTTCGGCAAATGTGAAGTAAAGCCAAAACACTTGCGAAGCAAACTTCACTCCGAGGGAACTTCACTGCCGTAAGGCAACTTCACTTGCCCCCACAGGGCAAACTTCGTTTCTGCGCAGCCTTATAAGGCTGCGCAGAGACCACGCCTGTTTGGGATTGTGTTTATCGGGTAGTATCGACCAAGATGCTGCAATTCGCAATTTGGGTAGCCAGCTTTGCCACGATGGTCTTCAGCTCATCGGGAATCTGCTGCACGGAGCCTTCCTCGCCGTAGCCGATGCCCACATAGCCGCTGCTCATATCAGCAACCCATGTAGTGCCCAGCATGGAATTGTCGCCGCTGACAAATTTCTTCACCACATGGAAAATGGACTCGCCCACTTCCTTCTTCATGGAGCAGATAATGACTTCTTCATCGATGTACTTCTGGTCGGAATCCACGCCGATGGCATAGATGCCCTTTTCCTTGGCGGCCTCGAACACGCCGTCACCGGCGGCAGAAGCGATCTGGAAAATCACATCGGCCTTCTGATCGATCAGAGCCATGGCGCAGTTCTTGCCCGTGGTGGGATCGTCGTAGGAGTTGGTGTAGTTATGTACCACCTTTACGGGGTCCTCGTTCTGCTCGGAATAGTAGGCAGCACCCTGCTCGTAGCCAACGATGAAGTCGTTGATGGTGTCGGAATCCTCACCGCCCACTGCGCCGATCACGCCCGTGGTGCTCATGGCGGCGGCAATGTAACCTGCCAGGAAGGAGCCCTCGTTCTGGGCGTAGGTGATGTTCAGCACATTGGGGATGGGCGTGTCCGTAGCATTGTCGATCCAAATGAACTTGACATTGGGATAGAGGGGAGCTACGGTATTGATTTCAAAGAACTCCCAGCCGACACACACAACGATATCAGCCTTCTCGGCAGCGTTCTGCATATGGGTGGTGTGGCCGTCGTTGTTGCACTCGATGTAGGATACCTCTACACCCAGCTCGGATGCCACCTTGTCTGCGCCTTCCTTGGAGGAATCGTAGAAGGAACGGTCACCAAAGCTGCCGGCGACTACCAGTGCCATAGAAATATCCGTGTCGGCAGGAGGAGTGCTGCTTTGTGGCTGATGGGTGCCGGTGTGGTAGGTAGGTGCGGTGGTATTGGGCTTGTCCCCCTCACCGCAGGCCGTAAACAGGCTCGTGAGCATGACTGCCATCAAAAGCAGTGCGATCCATTTTTTCATCTTTCATACCTCTTTTCCTTAATTGCAGAGTGATCTGCAAGTACATTATACCATCTTTTACAGAAGGTTCAAGAAAAATTTTCATTTTTTGCCATAAGAACTCCCTTCCGGAAGGGGCTTGCCTTTCTTGTAAACGCGTAGGGAACGACCTATTGTCGTTCCCTTTGTCGTTACATTTGGAACGGCACATAGGCCGTTCCCTACGCGATGCACCTGTAGAGGCGGCTATTAGCCGCCAGAACCTCAAAACTCAATCGTCCTCAAGAAGCTTGGACGGTGCAATTTTCAAGACCTGCGCCATTTTGAACAGCGTTTCAAGAGAAACCCCGCGAATTGTTCCCGTTCCTTCGACTTGTCCTAAAAAATTCACACTTTTATCAATCAGCTCCGCAAATGCCTCTTGTGTGTATCCAGCTTTTTTACGATAATATGCAATTTTCAAACCCAAAGTAATATACTTTTCGGCAAATTCTGTTTTCATCGTTCCGTCCCTCCTTGTACTATATAGTGTACAAGGAACGACCTCATAGCATAACTTTTCAAAAGTAAATTTTTATTTACTTTAAGTAAATGTTTTAGTATAATAAGTGAAGAATCATTTACTTTGCAAAGGAGAGAATATGAGAATGGGAATCTGCTGTTGCATTGGGCACAGGACAATAAACGAAACAGAAAAATTGAAACGCAAGCTGTTTGTGGCAATCGAAAGCCTGATTACGGACATGGGTGTGGACACCTTTTTGTTTGGCAGCCAAAGCCGTTTTAACGATCTTTGCTATGAATTAGTGACCGCTTTAAAAGAAAAGCACCCGAACATAAAACGAGTTTATGTTCGGGCAGAATTTCCGCATATTGACGACAGCTACCGTTCCTATCTCTTGGAACGCTACGAGGACACTTACTTCCCCGAAAGACTTCTCCACGCAGGCAAGGCGGTCTATGTGGAACGGAATTTCGAGATGATCAGAAACAGCCGATATTGCCTTGTGTACTACAGCGAATCCTTTGCACCGGCCAAACGCAAAAGCGGCACAAAAATCGCCCTTTCGTATGCCATAGCACAAAAGAAAGAAATCATTCTATTCCCTGAATAAGTCTGTACAACGGTATAAAACCAAGGGCGGCCCGAAGGCCGCCCTCTTTATATGGGATTAGCTCAGTACAAAGCGAACCAGGATGGTGGCGAGCTGTGCACGGGTAGCGCTATCGGTGGGGTTCAGATAGATTGCGTCAGGCTCAAGGTCGCCCTTGATGATGCCGTTGGCAACGCACCACTTCATAGCATCCACAGCATAGTCGCTGATCTCGTCGGCATCGGGGAAGGAAGTCAGGTCGGCTTCCACAGCCTCAGCCCCGGCAAAGCGGTACAGGAATGCAGCGATCTGCTCACGGGTTACCAGCTCTTCGGGAGCAAACTCGGTCTCGCTGATGCCCTTGATGATGCCCTCATTGTAGCCCCATACGACAGCCTTGCCGTACCAGCTTTCCAGAATCACATCAGTGAAGGGGCATTCCATGCCTTCCACAGAAGGCTCTCCTGCCAGACGGTACAGAGTGGTAACCATCATAGCGCGAGTGGTAGCCTCGTTGGGAGCGAACTCAGTCTCGGAGACACCGATCATCAAGCCCATCTCGTAAGCAGTGAGCACTTCCTCGAAGAACCAATCGTTGAAATTGACATCCTCGAAGGGCATGTCGGTGGTAACATCACGATAGACATTGTATGCACGGCTCTCGTTGGTGAGGTAGATGCGAGCCACAGCAATGTCCTCACCCTCGGCGGGAGCACCCTCGAAGGTCAGGTAGACAGTGCCTTCTGCCAGAGCATCCATGAACCAGCCGCTTTCATCCTCGTAACCCAGCAGGATGGAGGAGCCGTCCTCAGCGATGACGACGGGAGCCTCAGCATTGACACCTTCGCCGAAGATAACGCCGGTGAGCTTCACGCCCTCAGCAGCTTCCACCTTGACCCAGTGGTAGCCGGCGGAAGCGTAGGTGTTGATGAGATCCAGAGCCATAATGCCTCTGTTCAGGTCATAGGTGAACTTGGCATAGCTGAACTGGCTGTGACGGAAGTGGACAATACCCAGAACGCCTTCCAGATCTTCCACAGCGTTGATCTCAGTCATCAGCTCGTCGGACTTCATGGGATAGTAGGACTGCAGGCCCATAACGACCTTGTTGCCCAGCTCGACGGAACGCTCAGCAATGTGAGCCAGCCAAGTTTCGTCTCTGCCGAAGGTGGGAGCATAGGTCATGGGGCAGATGTAGTCGTACAGCTCGGCTGCATCGCCGTAGTTCTGGCCATAGTGCATAACACCAAATGCCCAGTCGTCGTTGGTGAAATTGCCTTCTTCGTCGATGACATAATCCAGCACGCCGCCTTCGGGCTGCAGAGCTGCGGAGTAAATGACATCCTTGCCGGAGGCAGTGACAGCAGCCTTGATGTTTTCAGCCATGTCCACCACATTGTTGCGGCGGTACTCAGCGATAGCGATAGCAGTGGGATCGCCGGCACGCAGAGCCTTGAAAGCATACTGAGCATCAACGGTCTCGCCCTCGGGCAGTCTATCCTGATAGAAGGTCTTGTTGATCAGGTAACGAACATCTTCTTCCTTGGCGCCCATCTCTTCCAGAGCCTTGAAGTCGCCGTCGGACCAGCCGTTAGCCAGGTGGTTGTAACGGATGTAGTCCAGATGGATACCGTCAACCTCGTAACCGGTCAGAATCTCAGTGACGATGTTGTACATGTATTCCTGATAGCCGGTGTCATAGGGGTTGATGTTGCTGTTGTCGCGGGCACGGACATAATGCCACATACCGGCTTCGGGGTTATTTTCCTTGTAGAACTCGTCCTGCATGACGCACAACCAAGCATGGACACGGATGCCAACAGCGTGAGCAGCATCGATGGTCTCCTGCAGCACGTCGCGGTTGGTACGGGACAGAGCATCGGTGTACTGGGTCTTCAGGTAGCCCAGACCGCCGCCGGTGCCCTTAATCAGCAGGTAAATGTCGGTGATACCGTTCTTGGCGCAACGGTCAGTAACGGTGTCAGCACCCAATTCAGCAATGGTGGAGCCCCAAATCCATTCTGCAACAATCTCGTCGCCCTCGATGTCGCTCTTGGGGATTTCTCTGTAGGTAGCGGTGACAGTGGTGTTGCCGGTGATGCAGTCATAGGAGGTATCCCAACCCATGAAGCGGTAGCCGGGACGGCGGGGATTCTCGGGAGCCTCAGCGGCTTCGCCAACGAGAACTTCCTGCTCGGACAGCACAGTGCCGTCATAATCCACGAAGGTCACATTGTAGATGGTGTTGTTGTCATAGACATTGAAAGCACGGCTTTCGTTGGTGATGTAGATGCGCATGAGGACGGGGGTATCCTTATCCTCAGTAGGCTCGCCCTCGGTGGTCAGGTACAGAGTACCTTCGGCCAGAGCATCCATGAGCCAGCCGCTCTCGTCTTCGTAACCCAGCAGGACAGAGGAACCGTCCTCAGCGATGACGATGGGAGCCTCGGCATTGAAGCCTTCGCCATAGGTGACACCGGTGATCTTCAGGCCTTCGGCAGCCTCAAGCTTGATCCAGCGGTAGCCGGCGGAAGCGTAGGTGTTGATAACATCCAGCTTCATGGTACCGGCGGTGTAGTTGAAGTCGAAACGACCGTAGCTGAACTGGGAATGACGGAAGTGGACGATGCCACGCAGGCCTTCCATGGGCAGCAGGTCACGCAGAGCGTTGATGTCAGCCATCAGGCCGGTGGAGGTTGCGGGATACCAGGAAGCCAGACCCATAACCACATCGCAGCCCATCTTGATGGTGTTGGTAGCGATTTCTGCCATCCATGCAGCATCCTCACCGTAGGAGGTGGTGTAAGCCATGGGGCAGATGTAGTCGCAGAACTCACCCAGGTCAGCGTAGTTCTGGCCGTAGTGCAGATCAGCGAAAGCGTAATCGTTGGAGCCGCCTTCCAGGATGCCGCCCTCGGGCATGGTAGCACCGGAGAGGATCAGTTCGGGGTTCGCAGCTTCAGCAGCAGCAAAGACAACCTTTGCGAAGTTGTTCACATTGTTGCGGCGATACTGACCGATAGCCAGAGCAGTGGGATCGCCGTTGCGGTATGCGTTGAAGATGTAGTCGCCGTCGACAGTCTCGCCTTCGGGCAGGTTAGCCTGATAGAAGGTCTTGTCGATCAGGTAGCGAACATCTTCTTCCTTAGCACCCATAGCTTCCAGAGCAGCGAAGTCCTTCTCTGCCCAGCCGTTGCACAGATGGTTGTAACGGATGTAGTCGAAGTGGATGCCGTCGACATCGTAACCGGTAGCGATTTCGGTAGCGATGTTCTTCATGTATTCCTGATAACCTTCGTTGGTCAGGTCAATGATGTTGTTGTCGCGGCCGCGGATATAGTGGAACAGACCGGCTTCGGGGTTGATGGTCTTGTAGTGCTCGTCCTCAACGCAGCACAGCCATGCATGGACACGAATGCCGGCAGCATGGGCAGCGTCGATGGTCTCCTGCAGCATGTCGCGGTTGGTACGGGACAGAGCGTCGGTGTACTGGGTCTTCAGGTAGCCCAGGGTGCCGCCGGTGCCCTTGACCAGCAGGTAAATGTCGGTGATACCGTTCTTGGCGCAGCGGTCAACAACCACATCAGCGCCCAGATTGTTGATTTCGGTGCCGTGTACCCACTCGCCTACGATTTCAAAGCCATCAGCAACCTTGGTGGGAGCGATTTCTCTGTAGGTAGCGGTAACGGTCAGATTCTCGGTGACACAGCTGAAGTCAGTGTCCCAGCCCAGGAACAGGTAGCCGGGGCGGCGGGCATTTTCCATGGAAACGGTGCCGCCGTAGCTGGTGGTCTTGGTAGCGATCTCAGTGCCGTCGAAGTCCACGAACTTGACTTCGTACTGAGTGCGATCCTCGAAGGTGCAGAATGCACGGCTCTCGTTGGTCAGGTAGATGCGGGTGACGCAGATGGGGGTGTCGCCTTCGGGAGCGCCCTCAATGGTCAGATGCACATCGCCCTCGGTCTCCATGACATAGCCGCTCTCGTCTTCGTAGCCCAGCAGGACAGAAGAACCGTCTTCAGCGATGACGATGGGAGCCTCAGCGTTGAAGCCTTCGCCGTAGGTAGCACCGGTAACGGTGACACCTTCAGCCATTTCCACCTTCACCCAGCGATAGCCGGAGGCATAGGTGTTGATCAGGTGCAGATCCAGTTCGCCTGCGTTCAGGTCGTAGCTGGCTCTGGAGTAACCGAACTGAGTATGACGGAAGTGAACGATACCCTTCACGCCGTCAACGCCACGGACAGCCTCGATATCAGCCATCAGGCCGGTGGAGGTCATGGGATAGTAGGTCTGCAGACCCATAACGACATCGTTGCCCAGTTCCACGGAACGCTCAGCAATGTGAGTCATCCAGTCGGGAGCTCTGCCGAATGTGGGAGAATAAGCCATGGGGCAGATGTAGTCGTACAGCTCGGCTGCATCGCCGTAGTTCTGGCCATAGTGCAGATCGCCGAATGCCCAGTCGTCGTTGGTCAGGGTGCCGGCTTCGTCAATAGCGTAGTCCTTCACGCCGCCTTCGGGCTGCAGAGCTGCGGAGTAGATGACATCCTTGCCGGAAGCTTCGATAGCTTCCTTAATAACGGTAGCCATCTTGACTACATTGCCGCGGCGGTACTCAGCGATTGCCACAGCAGTGGGATCGCCGTCACGCAGTGCCTTGAAAGCATAGGTGCCGTCAACGGTCTCGCCTTCGGGCAGGTTGTCCTGATAGAAGGTCTTGTTGATGATGTAGCGAACATCCTCTTCCTTTGCGCCCATAGCTTCCAGAGCGGCGAAGTCCTCGGCGCCCCAGCCGTTGGCCAGGTGGTTGTAACGGATGTAGTCCAGGTGAATACCGTCAACATCGTAGCCTTCCAGAATTTCAGTCACGATAGCGGACATGTAAGCCTGATAGCCTTCATCATAGGGGTTGATGTTGTTGTTGTCGCGGGCACGGACATAATGCCACATACCGGCTTCAGGATTGTTTGCCTTGTAGAACTCGTCCTGCATGACACACAGCCAAGCGTGCAGACGAATGCCCTTTGCATGGGCAGCAGTGATCATAGCATCCAGACAATCCAGCTCGCCGGTGATAGCATCGGTGAACTGGGTCTTGTTGTAGCCCAGCTTGCCACCGGTGCCCTTCGTCAGAAGGTAAATGTCGGTGATGCCATTCTTAGCGCAGCGATCCACGATGGCCTCTGCACCAAGGTTGCGTACATCTGTACCATGCAGCCACTCAGCCACGATCTCAAAGCTCTGACGAGGCACAGCAACGGGAGTAGTCTCCTCTTCTGCTGCGGACGGCAGAACGATCATGGAAAGCAGCAGGGACAGGCATACGATCAGGGAAATGATTCTCTTGGTCATAGCGTTTTCTCCTTTACTTTTCCGTTTTTGATTTATATCACCCCCGGTCACCCGGAAGACGATACCAAAACATGGATAAGTGGGTAAAATCTTTCACTTAATTAGTATATAGCATGAAACTGCCTTTGTCAAACGAAATATGCAAAATTTCTTTATTTTTTCCGCTAATGAAAAAAACCTTTTTTGCCACTTGCGCTTTTTTTGTCAGGTGCTATAATTATATATGGGGTTATCCTAATCTAACCACGAAATGAGGCATGAAGCATGAAACGACTTCTATCTTTACTGTTAGTTCTGTGTCTGCTTTGCAGTCTTCACCCTACGGCTTTCGCCGCCTCCGAGGATGCGAAAGACGGCAGTCAGACCGTCACCCTGACCGCGCCCAGCGGCGTGACCGTCAAGCTCTATGACGGCTACGCTGCCAAAGGCTCTGTCATATCCGCCAGCAACTCCTTTAGCACGGGAAGCAACAAGGTGTATACCTATAAGGTGAACAACGGCACCTACAGCTTCAAGCTCAGCGGCACCGGTTATTACACCCACACCAAGAATTTCTATGTTCTCAACAACAATCCCACCCTCAATATCGACCCTGGCAAAAAAACGGGCAACGGCTTTGAATCCCCTACAGCCATTGAGCGTACCGATGCCGTACAGCAGAATCTGCTGGCCTCCGAAACTACAAGCTGGCCCGGTTATGAACACATTTTCTCCACGCCTGCGTTCACCACCGCCTTGGGCAAGCACGAATTCACCTCTCAGACAGCTATGATGACCTATCTGGAGAGCTTGGATGATGCCTGCTCCGATGCCTACCTCTATTCCCTCGGCATCTCCCCCTCCTACGGCTATGACATTCCCCTTCTGCTCTTCACCACCACCGATCTGACCGGCAAGACCCTTGAGGAAGCTGCTGCCATGGTGCGGGCCAACGGCAAGGTCACGGTGGTGCATCAGGCGCAGATCCACGGCAATGAACCTGCTGCCGGCGAAGGTGCTTTGGCAGTTGCAGGCGCTTTAAGCCGCGGCGATATCAAGGACGCTCAGGGCAGCAACATTCTCAACACCCTGAACATTTTGGTCATTCCCCGCATCAATGTGGACGGCTCCCACAATTTCACCCGCAACAACACCGCTCAAAATAAAAACATGAATCGAGACTATATCTCTCTTTACACTACGGAAGTTACCGCCATTGTCAACGCCTACAACCTTTTCCTCCCGGAAATCGGCATTGACGCCCACGAATGGACACCCTCCAACAATTTAGAATCCGGTGTCATGGATGATTTGCAGATGTGGTCGTCGGGCAGTCTGAACAATGACGATGCTCTGTTGGACCGTGCCGTTGAGGTAATGGAAACGGTCTTTGCCGATGCCCGAACCCACGGCATCCGTCCCTACTATTATTGGAGCAATGTAACCTACGGCGGTGTCGGCTCCGGCAGCAACGGCATCGGCCCGTACTACTACGGTCTGCGGGGCAGTATCGCCTTCT
This sequence comes from Faecousia sp., assembly GCA_045595645.1. Classification (GTDB taxonomy): domain Bacteria; phylum Bacillota; class Clostridia; order Oscillospirales; family Oscillospiraceae; genus JAZOXB01. The sequence goes on along the minus strand of JAZOAV010000178.1, from coordinate 3,134 downwards.
GCGTAGAAACCGCCGGCATCAGCATCGGCAGGACAAACTTTGAACGCCGTGTGTTCTCTCAGTACATCGCCGCAGAAACCATATTTAAATATGTATCCGCCAACCGCAGTGCCATTCAAAAACAGGTAGCTGACGAGCGGGAACGCATTGCCGCCGTAGGTGCCACCTACGAAGAAAGTGATCTGCTGACCCTTGGCCACAGCTCCAAGTCCTTCGGCAAGAAATACCCCCGTCCCACATGGAACTGGAACACAGGCACGACTCTCAACGCCAATGCCACCGCCACCCCCGGCATTTACCACACCGCTTCCAAGAGCCGCACTCGTCCCACAGCCTATCTGCTCAGTGCCAACACAAGCAATCTGAGTAAGGTGCTGGCACATTTGGATAAGCAAGCCATCCAATATTATAAACTGACCGAGGACATGGCTCTGACGGTCAAGCAGTATTCCGGCAACGGCAGCTCTGCCACCCTGAGTGCCGACACCACCGTGACCTTCCCCGCGGGCTCCTATCTGCTGCCCATGAATCAAAGCACAGGCAATGTGCTGGGCATGCTCATGGAGCCGGATGTGACCGATACCAACGGCTCGGATTGCTACTCTACCTTCGTGCAGATGGGAACCCTCAGTGCCGCCTCCATCTACCGTTACGAAGGCTCCTTGGATCTTTTCGGCTCCCTGCTCTTCCCCGACCACACCGTAGAATTCCGTGATACGGATGAGACGGTTCTGCAAAAGGAGACCGTTGCGCATAACGAGGCCGTTACCTTTACGGGCGAAGCTCCCACCAAGGACTATGACGAAAGCTACCACTACAGCTTTGCAGGCTGGACAGACGGCAACAGCCTCATTGATTTGAGCAGCATCTGCGCCGACCATGTTCTCTACCCCTCCTTCCATGCCGAAGCCCACAACTACGGCTACGAGGTCATCACCGCTCCCAATTGCGAAAATGCCGGTCTGTGCCGCCGCACCTGTATCTGCGGCAAGAGCTACGATGAAGCCATCTCCCCGCTGGATCACACGCCCGTCATCGATGCCGCCGTCGCTCCCACCTGTACAGAAACGGGTCTGACGGGGGGCAGCCACTGCGCCGTCTGTCAGGCGGTGATCGTGGCGCAGGAGGTCGTGCCCGCCACGGGACACGCTGAAGTGGTTGATGCCGCCATCGCTCCTACCTGCACCGAGTCAGGTCTGACGGAGGGTGCTCATTGCGGAACCTGCGGCGAAGTTCTTACTGCACAAGAAGTTATCCCCGCCACGGGACACAGGGAAGAAGTGATTCCCGGCACTGCTCCCACCTGCACCAATTCCGGTCTGACGGAAGGCATTCTCTGCAGTGTCTGCGAAACGGTGCTGGTACAGCAGGAGAACTTACCTCGTTTGGGTCATGATTATCGTTACACCGACGAGGGCGACGGCACGCACACCGGAGCCTGCAGCCGTTGCAGCAAAACCAAACCCGCCCAAGCCCACACCCCCGACGAAACCGGTGTTTGCACTCTCTGCGGCAACGGCGCACCTGCCGTAGACGAGAGTATCCAGATTTACCACACCTTGGATTTGGCAAGTGACATTTCCGTGAGCTTTGCTGTTCCCACATCCGCACTGACCGCTTATGACACCTACTATTTGGAGTGCATTCTGCCCGAGTATGAAACCAACGAGCTGACAGGCACTTCCACCGTCCAAATCCAGCCTGTTTTGAATGGCAGCTACTACTATTTCACCCTGACAGGCATTACCGCTGTTCGTATGGGTGATACGGTAGAGGCTGTGCTGCATATGACCAAGGGCAACACAGAGTATACCTCCCTGACCGACAGCTACAGCGTTGCCACCTATGCCTACGCCATGCTGAACAGCACCACCGATGCCCAAATGCTGACTCTGTGCGCCGACCTACTCCGTTATGGCGCAGAGGCGCAGACTTACAAGAACTATCGCACAGACAGCTTGGTTGACGCCGCCATGACCGACGAGCAACGAGCCTATTGCAGCGATACCAACACCCTAACCTTTACGGCAGCAGACAGCTTCTTAGGCGATTTGGAAGTTCCCACTGTCACTTGGGTCGGCAAGACCCTTGACCTTGGTTCTAAGGTGGGTATGAAGTTCGTTTTCAACGCCAAGAGCTACAGCGGCGATGTAGAAAATCTCTCCATGAAGGTCTCCTACGAAGGCAGCAACGGCGAGACCAAAACCGTCACCCTGACGGGTGCAGAGGTCTACAATGCCACAAGCGGCTACTATAGCTTCACCTTCTATGGCCTGCTGGCCTCCGAGCTCCGCACCGTCGTAGATGTGACAATTTATGAAGGCGAATCCCAGCTCAGTGAAACCCTGCGCTACAGTGCGGAAACCTACGCCTCCAAAACAGTAGGCACTGCATTGGAATCCCTGACCCGCGCCCTGTTCGCCTATTCCGACAGCGCAAAGGCGTATTTCACCAAATAATGCGGACTCCCTGCCGTAAAACTCGTAGGGGACGATGCCTACATCGTCCCGAACCGCGAAGCGGCAGACGGTACGCACAACCCAATTCATACCGAGTTTCTTTAAAAAGTAGTCATTCGCAAATGGCTACTTTTTATTGCCCGTCAGGGCGTAGAAACTCGTATGAGACGCTTTTTGTGCCTTTCGGCACAAAAAGCGAGCGTGTCAAAAAAACCGAAATGAGCTTTGTACCAAAGCCTCCCTTGTGTAAAGGGAGGTGGCTCGCCGGAAGGCGAGACGGTGGGATTGCCTGAAAGGTTTCATTTTTGATTGTTATTTGGGAGAAATACAAACTTTTCGTGCAACAATCCCCCAGTCATTTTGTGCCCTTCGGCACAAAATGACAGCCCCCTGAAGGTGAATTGCCCGAAAGGGCAAGAGAGACCGGCCTGGGCCGTTACACAAGGGGGCCTTGGGTGCTTCCGAACCTATCGTTTTTTGACGGTCTGAAAGGAGCCGACCCGTCGGGTCAGCTCCTTAGTGATTTATACTAACTCTTGTTAAAAAAGTTTGAAAAACTTTTTTATAGCACCGAAGGTGCGTCAAGAATTTATGAGACGGGATTTTGCAATTTTCTATTCCAAAAATTGCAAAATCGCAACGCTTTTTGCGTTGCCTTTCTGATAGAAATCAAAC
>JAZOAV010000177.1:0-9150 GCA_045595645.1 Faecousia sp. | reverse complement strand
AAACAATGTGTATTTTCGTTGGTGCATCGCAATGCACCAACGAAAGGTGCAAGGATTTTGCGGTAAAACCGCCAAAACCTTGCACTTGAACAACGCATAATAGCCCTGAAAGCCTTGGCTTGCAAGGTCTTTCGCGTTGTTCAGTACACATTATATAATAAAGAACGATACGACCGTTTTTTACGACTTAAATGTTAAATGACGGAATGTTCTATTTCATCGGATGCTGGCACCATCGATGCAATAGGATCCATCTCAAAAAATGTACATGGAGGAATCAATATGTTTAGTTGGCTTATTCGCAAAATTATTTTTTTCATTGGTTTGATAACAGTGGTGATGTTCCTGAAAAACAACAGTGCCCAAATCGGTGAAACCATAGAGAACTGGATTGTTGGTCGAGAGGACAATCGGGTTGCACAAGCGGTGAGCAGTCTTGTGGACAGCCTTTCGGAGGGCAGCGGCTTGTCCGATGCGGTGGAGGTGTTCTGTGAGAACTTGCAGGGTTGATGTACGGACGAGCTTTCTAATCTTTTTGACGGTGTATTACTTTGTCAATCCTGCGCATACCTTTTGGCCCTTCTGCATTGCCGCCGCGTTGCATGAAGGGGGACATATTTTGGCCCTGCGAGGAAAGGGCATTTCAATTCAAAGCATTTGTTTGATGAGCAGCGGCACGGTCATTCGGGTAGAGAAGTTGTCCTATCGGCAAGAGCTGTTGGTGAGTCTGGCAGGACCGATGGTCAATGCGCTGTTGTTTTTTGCCGCATTAGAGACGAATCCTACCTTTGCACTGACGAATTTCGGTCTGTTTTGTTATAATATGCTGCCGCTGTACCCCTTGGATGGTGGGAGGATGCTGCGGGCATTTTTGCTACTCAGCTTACCCGAGGGTATCGCATCGCGTGTGGAGCAGGGGATAGGTGCAGCGTGTCTGCTTTTCCTTATAGGAGCTGCGGTCTATCTTACCTGCGTCCTTCACGCCGGACTATGGCCGGTGCTGCTGTGCGCATTTTTACTGCTTCGCGTCGGCGGAACAATTTCATCAATTTCCAATTTTGTGCTTGACAAACAGGGATTTCCGTGTTACAATGAGTGAGCAAATTCGGAGAGATGTCCGAGCGGTTTAAGGAGCCGGTCTTGAAAACCGGTGACACAGCAATGTGCCGTGGGTTCGAATCCCACTCTCTCCGCCAATCTTTCCTGGATATTGTCTTGTGATTCGGAGTGATACCCAAGAGGCCGAAGGGGCTCCCCTGCTAAGGGAGTAGGCGTGTAAAAAGCGCGCGAGAGTTCAAATCTCTCTCACTCCGCCAAATAATAACCGTCATTCTGATACAACGGAATGACGGTTATTTTATACCTAAAATCAGTATTTTGAGAACTTTTGGGGAGAGAATTCTCTAAATCGAGAATAAAAATCAATTTCAAATCGTTAAAAGACAAGTAATCGTTAAATTACAACCATAATCGTTGATTTATTGGGGTAATCGTTATATTACAGGCGGTAATCGTTGAAAGACAGCAAGTTTTATGATATAATATGTTAAAGGCGGTGAATTGATATGTTTGAACTGACAAATGATCAGAGAAAATGTTTTGCTCTTGTGCCTGTTCGCGATCAGTGGGAACGCATTGAAGCAAAACCAAGTCCTTACGACCAATTCAAAACATATCTTTATCTTGAAGGTGATTCGATTGTCAAGTGCATTTTGTCCTGTGATTCACAATACTGCGAATATGAATTATCCGAAAAGGTCAGCCTGGATAGGAAATATTTGTTACCTAAAACGGCAAAGGGGAAGCCTATGCTTCTGTCATCTTCTACCATTCTAAAGCGCAACGGCATTGGAATGCGGTTGAATTATAATGATAAAAGCATTCACCTATACAATGAAAAAACTGAATGCTCATATTTCTTCAACAGTTATTTGCATGATGATGTTTGCGATTTAGACGGATTCTCTCGGTGGGTTGAAAACTGGTGTAAAGAAACAACAGACTCAGACATAACAGATATCATTCGTTTTTCTCAGCAAGAACGCAGACACATTCGTTATCAAGAAGGCGACGTATTTCGCTTCAAGATTGGTCGTAGGTTATATGGCTACGGAAGAATCCTTCTTGATTATGACAAGATGCGGAAAAAGAAGGAACCCTTCTGGGATATCCTTATGAGCAAGCCTTTGGTTTGTAGCGTATATCATATTGTTACGGATCGGGACGATGTTTCGCTTGACGAGTTGCATCATCTTGGCTCACTACCTTCAACAATTATCGCAGATAATTCGTTGTTTTATGGCGAATATAAAATCATAGGTAATTTGCCGGTTACTGAAAATGAGGACTATCCCGTAATGTATGGCAACAGTATTCATATGGGTGAAAAAGCAGTTTGCTATCAATGTGGAAAAAACTTTCGTAAAATTGATAACGGAACAGCGATATGTGGAGGATTCGTAAATAACGGAGTTTCCTTCCATCTAAATTTCACCTTAGATATTTTGCAACAATGCGTAGTTGAAGAATCAAACAATCCATACTGGTCACATTATTATCCGCATTGGGTTGATAGAGACTTGCGCAATCCGAAGCATGCCGAAAAACTACAAGCGGTAAAAGAGCAGTTTGGATTATAAAAATTGCACCCCCCAATCTAGAATTGCACCCCCATAAAATGACTTTGCACCCCCTAACCTCAAAAGCGGTGCATTTGTATTAAAATTAGGGTTAGTCTTCAAATCATGAATCCTTTGCCATTCAGCATTTTACTTTTTCACTCTTCACTATTCATTTTTCACTACAATTCCACTAATTATGCATCAATTTGCAATCGCATTTGCAATCGAGAGGAACTGTCATATGGGTGCTAGAATTTTATACTTCCAATAGATGTAGGATTGTGTTATAATGAAACATATGAAATGGAAGTGATACTATGAACGAGTTATACATGCGGGCTGCGAGGGAAGGCGAAGTACATTTTCATAAGAATTACCGCTTATTCAATAATCGTAGAGAGATCGCTTTTGACGGCGGTACAATTCGGTTAGTCGCCCTAAAGAGTGCATCTGATTCGGACAACACAGATGTGACTGTATGGTTTCGGGATGGAAACTGCGCTCAATGGCAAAGCAGATGGATCGAATGTGGCTACATTTTTCAGTTTGGCGTTGCGGTTTCAACGGGTGGGGAATATGTATTTGCGCAGACATGGGATAAGGGCTTGTTCTGTTTGGATTCTCGTACAGGTGAGCGAGTGTGGAGAAGTAAAAGCAAACGGGGAATTACGCATGTGTTCGTGAACGACAACACAATTTTGTGCCATCAGCATGAACACGCTCTGCAACTGCTGGATATACACACGGGAGAGGTTCTTGCGGAGAAACGACCTGCAAAGGGATGGGGCTTCCAGTCGATCAACCATGAATATATTGTCTGCCAAGTCACTGCAAGGCAGTGGGAGATCATACACGCAGAGACATTGGAAACAAAGCTTCGCTTCTCGCACCGTGAGTTCACCAACAGCCATGAGAACTACTGTGTGAACCATATCCGCTTGGAGGGGAATATACTAATCGTCCGAGGATTCAAAAGTGCTTGGGACAACTCCACAACGCCTCCAGCGATGCTCCCGAACTTGGAATTTGAGCATCACATCGATATAGTGCTTTGAACATCGGAACCCATAAACACAAATTTTAGAGCAGTTGCCGGTAGTGGCAACTGCTCTGATTTTATTCGCTTGCTTCGGAAGTCACCGTCACACTTTCAACAATATCTTCTTCAGCGATCTGTGTATTGCCCTCCACAAAGTCGGCAGTGCTTTGTGGAGCCTGAGGGATACTGTCGTTATTCGGGAGACGGATGGAGATGCAATACTCCAGCACTTCGGTCAGGTCGGCTTCAGGATTCAGGAGCGTATAGTAATGGGTAGTGGTCAGGGCATCGCCCTTGTCGAGAAATTTCAGGGCAACGGCAACATCTCTTGAAATGCCGTCGATAAGATAGATTTCGCCTCTCAGATGTTCTGCGGTCAGCCAGTCGCCCTCGTTGTTTCGCCAGCCGGCGGTAAGGGTGACATCTTCAATTTTGTTGCCGATTTTGTTCTCTTCAATGACTTTTCCGCCGACATAGCTTACAAATGCACCATCATCGACGCAATAAAGATAGGCTTCTGAGTAGTTGGTTGCCATTTCAGTTAAGTGAGAAGTATCCATTACTGCATCGGTTGGTGTGATTTCTTCTCCATCGGGTGCAAACGGCAGAAAGATGCTTGCCGCCGTCACGAGCAGGGCAAGACAAGCCGCCACAGCACCCCATTTACGCCAAACAGGACGGGACTTCTGCCTGCGGGCTTCGCTCACATAGGCTTCGTCGATGTCGCCTATGGCTTCATAGAGTCTTTCTTGTTTCATAGTTCGTACCCCCGTTCAACAAGATAGTTGTGTAATTTGCTTCTGAGTCGGTTCAGCGTCATGGAAACAGCAGGGGAGGTCATGTTATAATGAGCAGAAATATCGGAAATGCTGTCCGTATACCAATAGCGACAAACAAAGATATTTCGCTTTTTTGCGGATAGGCTGCCCAAAAAATCGTTGATCGCAGTCACAAGTTCCGTGTATTCATAGGCCTTTTCCACATCGTCATTTCCCGATACACAGCCTGCCAATTCATCCAACACTGCCGCCAATTCACCATTACCTCGCTTGTCGGCGTTGTTTCGCTTGTATCTATTAAAGGCCAGATTGCGCACAATTTTGCCGAGAAATGTAGACAACAGCTTGGGTTTATGGGGCGGGATTGCATTCCATGTGTTCAGATAGGTATCGTTGACACACTCCTCCGCATCCTCCTGATTGCCCAAGATGTTTTTAGCAATCGAAGTGCAGTAATTGCCGTATTTGCGTGCAGTTGCGGGAATCGCTTGCTCATTTCTGTCTAAATACAACTGCACAATTCTTGCATCATCCATTTGCTTCACCTCTTCACTTTCGAAAGGTCCTTTCACCTATATACACAGCTTCTATGGGAAAATGTAACACAATATTTCTGTTTTTCGCAGGAGGGCAACTCCCTGTATCACCCTTGAAAGGGAGACATGGTGCGGCGATGGTCAGGGCGCGAACAGGGACGGCACATTGGCCGTCCCTTGGGAATTATTTTGTAAAATAAGCGTTGGCACTGTCGGAATAGGCGAACAGAGCTTTACACAATGCCAGAAGATTGCCGGTTTGGTGGTTGCCGTAGGTATCGGCACTGTACTGCATGGTGCAGGATAGGGGAGCTTCTCCTTGATAAACCTGCACAGAAACCACGCTTCGCAATTCTGCCGCTAAGAGACCGTCAAAGGCGAAGGCATAACGCCCCGCTGTGTTTGTGTAGGGCACTGCACCATCCACGAAGACGGTCTGTTTCTGTCCCTTATAATCCGAATAGGTGACTTTCAGGCGCAGGGTATCTGCATTTCCAGCATAGTCAAATACAAATTTCAGGGTGACAGTGGAATTCAGATCCAGAGTTTTGCCCACCCAGCGAACCAAGGGCTGTTCCAAATCGTTGAGAACCACATTGGTGTTGCCGAAGGAAACGCTATTCAAATCGCTGAGATGGGCGCGATGTGCCTGTGTCATGTCGCTATCCGCAAGGGCATCGGTGCGGTAGCCCTTAAACTGCTGGGCGGCAGCACCGTAGCGCAGAAGATCAGCGCAGAGGGTTTTCAGCTTTGCGTCAGCGTATGCGCTGTTGAGCAGAGTATAGGCATAGTCCGCAATACTGTATACATCTACATAGGAATGAGATAACTTACCCTGCTTTGTGCCGTAGAGAACGGAGGAAATCTTGTCATTCATCCGCACTGCCGTCAAGCTCTCCAGCGTGAAGTAGTAGTAGTTTCCCTGTGCCTCGGGCAGGAGCTTAACGGTGGTCACACCTGTTTGTTTATTGCCTTCGTAGCTGTTCATGGAGCACTCCATATAGACGGTATCCATGTCGTAGTCTGCCAGCAGGGATTTCGCTACAGCAAAATGAACAGAGATCCCGCTTGCCAAATCCAAGCTATGATTGATCACGATGGAGCTGTCTTCCACAGGGCCTCTATCCAGCAGGGAAATGTCAATCTCAAATTGATTGCCAGACATATAGTGAGCCTCTCGGAGGGTGGAATAGTATTCGACAGAGACCTTTTTGCCATCGGCACTAAAGTGCAAAAGGGCAACCGCTCCAATCAGGCTTTTGGCATCCACACCCTGGGGGTCAATCAGCATTTGTGTGACCACATTACCGTGATCGCCCTCAGTTTGTGTCACAACAACCTGTGCACAGGGATCGTGCCCGCTGAGAACCATGACAATATTCTCATGCTTTCTCACGAATTTCTCCCAAACCTGATCACCGTTGTTATATGCAGGATTGCTGTTAGAAGGAGGACACACATCTCCACTGTCCAGAGTCGTGCCATCGCGGAACAGGTACGCATGGGTGGTAACAATCACATTGTGATTGGGATGCTCCTGCACAACTTGGTCAGCCCATGCAAGAATTTCATCCGTGGGACCGTAATCCAAGGTCAGAATGAGATAGGGCGTCTGACTACTACCTGCGTACAGCGTGCGCCATGTATTATTCAAAGTGCCATCAAAGCTGCCCTCGTAGCTTTGGCTGTAGGGCGAAGTGGCAGGGTCGTTAAAGGTTTGATTGATCTGCGTAGAACCGTCGTGATTTCCACGCACAAGAGAGTAGGGGATATGGCCGTTTAAGCGATGAATGGCTTCTTTAGCAATGCTCCATTCCTCGGCGGAGTTTCCATCGGTGATATCACCCAAGCCCATTACATATTGGATGTTTTGTGCATCCTTTTGGGACACTATCCAGTCATAGAGTCGATTCAAATTCTGCGTGCCGTTTAGCTTGTCCTGTTTTGCCACAATTTGTGTGTCACCCACGACAGCAAAGGTGTAATCATAGTCCGTGACCGGCTCTTTTTCTTCAATCCACAAAGAGGACTTGTTCAGATGGTAGCCATTTCCGCTGAGGTCGGAATAGCTGCTGGCCGAAGTGCTCAGGTTCCAGTAGGCAAGGGGCTTTCCGTTACCCAGCTTATTGTGGTCTGCCTGAATATCTGTGGCAGTACGGGCATTGGGGTACACGCAGACAGAGCGCAGTCTCCCCTTGAAGAATTGCTCGTTATTGTTCCTAAGGTCGCCGCCTGCACACAGGGCTCCATCGGGCGCAAAGGCGGGAACTGTTTGGTTGATGGTCTGCGCCAGCGTACCATTGACATAGCAATGCACAGCGTTTGCATCCTGCACCACTGCCAAGTGAATCCATTGACCGGTATACACATTCACCTGGTTAAACAGGATATTTGTTACGGCACCGTCGCCTGCTACATAGAATAATCTCGGCTGTCCCTTACTGTAGATTTCAAAATTAAACACCGATTTTCCACTTGCGGGATAATTGCCTAAAATGACACCGCCCCGGGTAGCGGAATTCATGGTCTCAGGGAAGCAGACCCAAGCTTCAAGGGTTTTGGGAACAGCAGAAAATGCCTTTTCCATCGTGAATACATCATTAGCTCTGAAGGCAGGTCCCTCTACGGTACGGACGATGGAATAGTCGTTGCCGCTCAAATCGGCATAGCGGTCAGCCGCAACCCGCACATCCCAATATGCCAAGGGCTTGCCGCTTCCCATGGTCGTTTTATCCGTTTGAATTTCTGCCGCACTGCGCGCTTCAGCATAGACTGCCACAGAGCGAAGCTCACCCTTAAAATACTGCACATTATTTGTACGGATGTCGCCACCCAAGATCAAGGGGGAGGAAGGTACAAAGTCGGCGACCTCCAACGACAGGCTTTGTGCCAGCGTGCCGTTGATATAGCAATGTGCCTGCGTGCCATCCCGCACCAAAGCAAGATGTATCCACTCGCCTGTATATACATTGACATCGGTAAACATCTTATCGGTCACCGTTCCGTCATTATCGATGTAGTATAGACGGGGGATGCCGTTTTTGTGTACCTCGAAGCTGAATACGCCCTTTGCGACACCGCCGTAGTTGCCTAAAATCACGCCGCCGCGTTCATTCGTGTCCGCTGGGAAGCAAATCCATGCTTCTACGGTGTTGGGAAGGACAGAAAAGACCTCGCTGACAGTATTGTGTTCGGCTGCATAGAAAGTTCTTCCATGATTGGAAAGGGAGAGGTCATAGGAGTGCAGGCTCAAATCGCTGTAGCTGTTGGCCGTTTGGCTCAAGTCCCACGCGGCAAGGGGAGTACCGCCAAGGGAAATCATATCCTGCCGAATCTTCTCCTGACTGCGGGGCGCACTGTAAAGAGCTACGGAGCGAAGCTGTCCCTTGAAATATTGCGTATTGCCTTCGCGATAGTCACCGCCCACAGCGACACAGGAGGTAGGACGGAACGGCTCAGCAGACAGGGACAAGCTCTGCGCCAAGGTGCCGTTGAGATAACAATGGGCCATTGCGTTATCCATGACGATGGCTACATGACTCCATGCGCCATTATACACATTTACTTTGGAAAAAATCAGGTTTGTAACCTTTCCCTTACTGTCTACCAAGTAAAGGCGGGGATTGCCCTTGCTGTAGATCTCAAAATTGATACTTTCCCGACTCGTGTAGTGATAGTTTCCCCAAATAACGCCGCCGCGGTTGTTGGCATTGGTGTCGGCAGGGAAGTAGAGCCACGCTTCAAAAGTCACAGGCGCGGACTCCAAAGGACGGCTTGTAGACAAAAGCTCGGTTGCCGTAAAACTCCTGCCTGTCTCAGCGGCAACCACTGCAGGAATCATAGACAGCAATAGTCCAAGAACCAGCAACAGGGAGAAAAGTCGTTTACAGAACATGAAATACATCCTTTCTTGCTTTTAAAATATCCCCCTGTTGGCAAACAGGGGGATAGAAAATCAGAATATTAGCCCTTCATTGCTTCCGCAACAGCAACAGCCACGGAAACGGTCATACCGACCATGGGGTTGTTGCCTGCGCCCAGGAAGCCCATCATTTCCACATGAGCGGGGACGGAGGAAGATCCTGCGAACTGTGCATCGGAGTGCATACGACCCATGGTATCGGTCATGCCATAGGAAGCGGGGCCTGCTGCCATGTTGTCAGGATGGAGGGTAC
>JAZOAV010000176.1:0-12019 GCA_045595645.1 Faecousia sp. | reverse complement strand
AAAACTTTGTAGGGGAGGTTCACGAACCTCCCGCGCGGCTCAAAAGTTTCGTTTTCTTACATAATTTTCGGCGAATCCGAAACATTTCATAGGCGGGCGATTCATGAATCGCCCCTACGATACAGGTTCTTTGACACGCTCTAAGGGGACGATGCGGGCATCGTCCCCTTGGTTATTATGCAGAAGGGAAGGTTAGGAGCACCTTGAACAGGTCGCCGTCCAAGAGCAGGCGGAATTCGCCGCCGCAGAGCTCTGTATAGCTCTTGGCAATGGGCAGACCCAAGCCGTTTCCTTCCGTGGAACGGGCGCTGTCTCCCCGCACAAACCGCCCCAAAATCTCCTCAGGACTGAAATCCAGAGGATAGGCGGAGGTGTTCTTGCACTCAATGACCACACGATCCCCTGCTCTGTAGGCCGAGAGGAATACTCTGGTGCCTTGCAGGGCATATTTTGTTGCGTTTTGAATCAGATTTGCCAAAACACGGGACAGCTTCCGTCCGTCTCCCATAAAGGCCAGATGCTCCTCTGTTTTCAGGCAGAATTGCAACTGCTCTGTTCCTCTTTCTTCGGCAAGACTCTGCTCCAAAAGCAGTGCCGCATCCAACAGCTCCCACTGTACCTCATCGTCTCCGCTCTGCGCCTTGGAGATGTCAAAGAGATCCTGGGTCAGACTTTTCAGCCTTTGGCTCTTGTCTCCGATGATGCGGATGTAGTCTCTTGCCTCCTCGGGTAAGCCCTCCACACGGGACAGCAGCTCCGTATAGCTGATGATGGAGGTCAGGGGCGTTTTCAGGTCATGGGATACATTGGTGACCAGCTCGCTTTTCATTCGTTCCGCCTTCATCCGTGCGGCAAGGGACGCGTCTAAGCCCTCTGCGATTTTGTTAATGTCCTGTGCAAGGGGCTTCATACGAGCCACAATCGGTTCGGCAATGCGATGGGTCAAATCCCCGTTGCGGATGCGGGAAGCTCCCTTTTGGATCCGCTCCATATCACGCTCCCGCAGAATCATCAGGACAACAACCACCGCAAAGCTCAAATACATCATAAACAGCGATCCGTCATCCCCCTCCGCCACATACGCTGCAAGAGCGAGGTTGGATCGGAAGAAGATAAACCATGTGACCGTCTGAACCAGCACGAATTTTCTGCCGTGCATCCCGCTAACTATTTTGACGAAACGGCAAAGCCACTTCCACAGGAACTTGCACAGTGCCCACAGCCAAGAAATTAGCTTGCTCAGCACCAACAAAATCACGCAACGCTTGGCAAACAAGCCCGCTTTCAGATTGCGAATCAGGGACAGGATACATGACAACATTACGCCGCCTGCAAGGGGCAGAAGCAATCCGCAAATCAGGTAGGCTTCGTCCATAGGTAATTCTGCGGAAAAAGCGGCATCCACGGTAACGACCGTCAGGTACGCTGCCCCAAGGGCGATCGCCCCCGCAAGAAGCAGGTGGAATTCTGCCCAAATGCGATCCACCCAAAGCTCCTTTTGCTGCCCCTGCTTGTCCTTTCCACAGACACAAATCAGATAAATCAAGGACAGAATCAGACCCAAAGTACAGGCACCGACTTGGAACCAGCTCACAAACAGGATCCGTTCCTGCTTTTCCAACAAAAGAGTGTAGTCCTCCGCATAGTAAGGAGCAACGCGCACGGCAATGGTCAGCTCCTCCTGCGGCAGCTTTCGGATGAGGCTGTCGTTCAGCTCCGGCGATAAATAGTTGCCGCCGCCCTTGTAAAATTCCCGCCGACCGTGGTGGTTGATGGCGTAAAATTTGTAGTAGCCTGTTCTCAGCTCCTGCAAATTCTTCACATTGGCAAACACCATGCCGTCGAGGTTTACATAATACTCTATGCAACTGCTGTAGGCGTGCTCCCTCAGGTATTGGCGCACGGCGGCGTAAAAATCGGGCAGCTTTAGCTCAGGCACGCCCGAAATGCCGATGGCATAGTCCCAATAAGCTTGCATCAAGGCTTCCTCGGGAATCCGAAGCAGCCCGTGGAAGTGGGAATTGTCCTCCACGGAGCTTCCGATGTCGCAAATCGGATCCCCTTCCTCTAACATCAGGACTCCTGTATGAATCCCCGCAACGGCACCAAGGGTCAGACTTGCCAAAAACAGGAGGACGAAAAAAGCCTTGGTATAAGTAGAATACAGAAATTTTTTCATGTTCTTGCTCCTTATTGCCAAATGAAGTACGAAAAAACCGTAGGGGCGAACTGTGTTCGCCCGCATGTAGGAACCACCGAAATGGTACAGTGTTGGTCACCGTCTGACGCTTCCCGGTTCGGGCGAACACAGCTCGCCCCCACGGCGTGCTATGCAAGTGCATTATTGATAATCGGTGCCTTATGCCCCGCAGGGCAATTCATTACTATAATGCCGTGCACCTAAATCATCTTATAACCCACGCCCCAGACGACCTTCAGATATTTCGGTTCCTTGGGGTTGATTTCGATTTTCTCCCGAATATGGCGAATGTGGACGGCTATGGTGTTGTCGTTTACGGCACTTTCCTCCTGCCAAACGGCGCGATAAATCTCCTCAGAGGAAAAGACCTTGCCCCGATTGCGCACCAAAAGCTCCAAAATTCGATATTCAATAGGGGTCAGGCGCACCGTTTCGCCATCTATTTTGACCAGCTTTTGCTCCGTGTTCACGGAAAGACCGTCGATGGTGATGTCTCCCTGCTGTTTTCCCATGGAGCCTAAGGTGGTATAGCGGCGAAGATGGGATTTGACCCGCGCCATCAGCTCCGAGGGGTTAAAGGGCTTGGTCACATAGTCGTCTGCTCCTGCGGTAAGTCCTAAAATTTTGTCCTCGTCCTCGGATTTGGCAGACAGCAGAATCACGGGGATGTTGCGGGATTCCCGAAGCTTCATCAGCGTGCGCAGACCGTCTAACTTGGGCATCATCTGATCTAAGATCATCAGATGGATTTCCTCCGTTGCTAAAATCTCCAGGGCTTCCATGCCGTCATAGGCTTTGCGCACGCCGTAACCCTCACCCTTCAGAAAAATGGCAATGCTGTCAACAATCTGCCGATCGTCGTCCACTATCAGAATGTTCATGAGCTCGCCTCCCTTTTGGCTCTATTGTAACATGGAATTCTTAAGATTTGACAAAGAAAATTCTTAATTTTTCTTCATAATTCCACTATAAATTTCCACCGCACCGCCGACAACACACCATCTTCATTAAAATTCGTAAAGGCCTGTATCGTAGGGGCGATTCACGAATCGACCGCCTATGAAATGTTTCGGATTCGCCAAAAATTATGTGATAAAACGAAACTTTTGAGCCGCGCGGAAGATTCGGGAACCTCTCCTACAATGATTTTTTGGCAGTCTGGGGACGCCTCTCCCGAGGTGTCCTATGCGCACAAGCACGAAAGGTTTAGGACGCCTCAGGAGAGGCGTCCCTACGGCGTTGTATGCAAATGCATTGTTGATGATCGGTGCCAAGTGAATAGGTTTATAGGAGTTGGTGCAGGTGGGCGATGAAGCGGGGGTCGGTGCCGCAGCAGCCGCCAATAAGATTGGCTCCCGCTTCGATGAGGGCTTGCATGGCACGGGCAAAGTCCTCGGGGCCCATGGGATAGACCGCCTCTCCTGTATCCGTAATCAAGGGCAGACCTGCGTTGGGCTTGACCAAAAGGGGAATCTCCACCGCTTGTTTCAGATTCCGCACCAAGGACACAAGCTGCTCAGGGCCAAGGGAGCAGTTGATGCCCACGGCAGATGCGCCCATGGCCTGCAAGGTCGGTGCGGCCTCCAACAAGCTGCCGCCAAAATACAAGCTGCCGTCAGTCTGCACCGTCATACTGCATAGCACGGGCAGGTCGCACACGCTTTGAATGGCCTCCAATGCCACGGTGGTTTCCTCCAAGCCCAGCATGGTTTCCACCACGATCAAGTCTGCGCCGCCCTCGGACAGCGCGGCGGCTTGCTCGGCGTAAATGTCGAATAAATCGTTATATTTCATAGTGCCGAGCGGCTCCAAGGGCGTGCCCGTAGTGGTCATATCTCCCGCCACATAGGCTGCGCCCGCTTGTTTCGCCAATGCCAGCAAATCCCGATTCAGCTCTGCCACATGGTCTTGCAGACCGTGGCGGGCTAAGGAGTGGCGGTTGGCAGAGAAAGTGGGAGCGTAGAGGATCTGTGTGCCCGCCTCCACATAGGCTTTTTGCAGTGCCAAAAGAGCTTGGGGATTGTCCCGAATCCACGCTTCGGCGCAGACACCGATGGGCATTCCCGCTTTCATCAAATTCGAGCCGGTGGCTCCGTCCAGTAAAATCGTTTTTTGCGCCGCCAATGCGGCAAATTCCGTTTTTGTCATATGGGTTTCTCCTTGAAATTCGTATCGTGTTTCAAAATCTTATCGTAATGTCTACTGAATAAGTACCAACTCGGTAGTTCCTGCACGCGGGCGAGCACAGTTCGCCCCTACGGTGGCATACGAAGGTGTATTGGCGATAAATGGTACATCGGGTCGAGGAATGGCAATTTGTTCACATATTGTTGAGTATAACTTAATTGTTTACATATTGCAAGATGGAATTTTTTGTGATAGAATGGGTACAAATAAAATGGGAGGAAATACCATGAAAAAAACGATTCTACGCAAATATGCCAAGCTTATTGCCACCGTAGGCGTAAATGTTCAGAAGGGACAGGAGGTCTTTATTGCGGCGGATTTGGATCAGCCGGAATTTGTGGCCATGGTTGTGGAGGAATGCTACCGGGCGGGAGCCAAAAAGGTCGTTGTGGACTGGGATTATCAGCCCCTGACCAAGCTCCATTACCGCTGGCGCAGCAATAAGACTCTGGCAGAGATGACCAACTACGAGGAAGCCCGCTGGCAGCATTATGTGGACACCATCCCCTGCCGCATCTACCTCATCAGCGAGGATCCCGACGGTCTCAAGGGCATCAATGCCGCAAAGATGGCCAAGGCAAATCAGGCTCGTTTCAAGGTCATTAAGCCTTATCGGGAACAATTAGAAAACCGTTATCAGTGGTGTATCGCCGCTGTGCCCGGTGCGGCTTGGGCAAAGAAGCTCTTCCCCAAGCTGTCTAAGAATCAGGCCATCGAGGCACTTTGGGAAGCCATTCTCTCTGCCTCCCGTGTTACCGAGGATCCCGTGGAAGCATGGAAGGAGCACAACGCAAACCTTTTGGCCCGCTGCCAATACCTCAACTCTCTGGGCATTGAAACGCTGGAGTATCACAGCTCCAACGGCACGGACTTCCGTGTGGGCATGATGGAGCAGGGCCGCTTCTGCGGCGGCGGCGACACCTCCCTGCAGGGCATCTACTTCAACCCCAACATCCCCACGGAGGAGGTCTTTATCTCCCCCAAGAAGGGCGTAGCAGAGGGCGTTGTCTATTCCACCAAGCCCCTGTCCTATCAGGGTCAGCTCATTGAGAATTTCTCCATCCGTTTCGAGGAAGGCAAGGCCGTAGAGGTTCACGCCGAGAAGAATGAAGAACTGCTCAAGCAGCTCATTTCCATGGACGAGGGTGCCGCCTACTTGGGCGAGTGCGCACTGGTTCCCTACGACTCCCCCATCCAAAACAGCGGCCTGCTGTTCTACAACACCCTCTTTGATGAAAATGCCGCCTGCCACCTGGCACTGGGCAGAGGCTATGCCGATACCATTCGCGGCTTTGAGAATCTGAGCCATGAGGAGTGCAAGGAAATGGGCCTGAACGACTCCATGGTGCATGAGGACTTTATGATCGGCGCGGAGGACTTGGATATCGATGCCATCACCCGTGACGGCCGCCGTGTCCCCATCTTCCGCAAGGGTAACTGGGCCTTCTGATACCGACTTTATAGCCCTCCGTACGCATTTGCCTCCCTTTCAAGGGTAGCGAAGCGATACTGATAACCGATTGCCGGTGGCAATCGCTCCTTATTCCAAGTGGCGCGAAGCGCCGGAGGGTTGCCTGTGTAGGCACCTGCCATTTGCACCCCCCCTTCAAAAGGGGGGCTGGGTGCGGTGCAATATCAATCCGCTTCCCTACTATTTAAATGAGGTGAAATTATGGACTACACAAAGCCCATACAAGAGCTGCTCTCCCAGCTGAAAACAGGAGAAAAGGGCCTGTCTACTGAGGAAGTCAAGGCCCGTCAGGAACAATACGGCCCCAACGCCTTGGCGCAGGGCAAGAAAAAGACCAATTTACAACGCTTCTTTGACCAATTCAAGGATGCCATGATCCTCATTCTGCTGGCGGCGGCAGCCATTTCCTTCATCACCGCCTGCGTGGAAGGACACGGCTTCTTTGAGCCGCTGTTGATCCTTCTGATCGTCGTCCTCAACGCCATCATGGGCGTGATGCAGGAAAGCAAGGCTGAAAAAGCCTTGGAAGCCCTGAAAAACCTATCGGCACCCCACTGTCGGGTCATTCGCAACGGCAAGGAAGAAATCATCGCCTCCACCGAGTTAGTGCCCGGTGACATCGTCCGTTTGGAAGCCGGCGACTTCATCCCCGCCGATGCCCGTCTGCTGAAAAGTGTCAACCTGAAATGCGAGGAATCCGCTCTGACGGGCGAATCCGTTCCCTCGGAGAAGGACGCACAGGCTGTGATCAAGGAAAATGCTCCCTTGGGCGACCGCAGCAACATGGTCTACACCGGTTGCAGCGTAAGCTACGGCACGGCGACCGCCGTGGTCACCGGTACGGGCATGAACACGGAAATGGGCAAGATCGCCAACCTCCTGCAAAACGAGGAGGACGGAGAAACACCCCTGCAAAAGAAGCTGGGACAGTTGGGCAAGATGCTGGGCTTTTTGGCACTGGGCGTCTGCGCCATCATCTTCCTTATCGGTATTTTAGAAGGCATGAAGCTGCTGGAAATCTTTATGATTTCCGTTTCTTTGGCGGTTTCCGCCATTCCCGAGGGACTTCCTGCCATTATTACCATCGTTCTGTCTATCGGTGTGCAGAGACTTGCCAAGCGCAAGGCGGTCATTCGCCGTCTGCCCGCCGTGGAAACCCTGGGCGGTGCCTCCATCATCTGCTCGGATAAGACGGGCACTTTGACCCAAAACCGCATGACCCTAATGAAAGCCTTCGTAGATGGCAAGATCGAGGACATTTCCGAAGAAAATACGGAGTCTGTGCGCCGTCTGCTGGGCTTCGCCACCCTTTGCTGCGACGGTTCCGTGCAGGTGGAGGGCGAGCAGGTACAGCACATTGGCGACCCCACGGAAACCGCCATTGTCTACGCCGCTTACCGCAACGGTCTGACCAAGGATGCCCTCAACGAAAAATTCCCCCGTGTAGCAGAGCTGCCCTTCGATTCTGACCGCAAGCTGATGACCACGGTGCATCCCATGAACGACAAGCTGTTAGTCATTGTCAAAGGCGCGTTGGATATGATGCTGCCCCGCTGCATTGCCGGCGACAAGGAAGCTGCCATCGCTGCCAACGATGCCATGAGCCGTCAAGCTCTGCGTGTGCTGGCTGTTGCCTACAAGGAAATCGACAAGCTCCCCGCCGATTTGAACACCTTGGAGCAGGATCTGACCTTCTACGGCTTGGTCGGCATGATCGATCCTCCCCGTCCCGAGGCTGCCGAGGCTGTGCGAGTGTGCCGCAAGGCAGGCATTATGCCCGTTATGATTACCGGCGACCATGTTGTGACCGCTTCTGCCATTGCTGAAGCTCTGGGCATTTTGCAGCCCGGTATGGAGGCCATTACCGGTGCCCAGTTGGATGAAATGTCCGACGCGGAGCTGGATAAGCGGGTTTCCAAGATTGCCGTCTATGCCCGCGTTTCCCCTGAAAACAAGATTCGCATTGTCAAGGCTTGGCAGCGCAAGAAGCAGGTTGTTGCCATGACCGGCGACGGTGTCAACGACGCTCCCGCCCTCAAGGCCGCCGACATCGGCTGCGCCATGGGTATTACGGGCACGGATGTGGCAAAGGGCGCTGCCGACATGACCTTGGCAGACGACAATTTCGCCACCATCGTCGAGGCCGTCAAGGAAGGCCGCAGCATCTACCGCAACATCAAGAAGGTCGTCGGCTTCCTGCTGGGCACCAACATTGGTGAGGTCATCACCGTGTTTATGGCCATGCTTCTGTGGCGGGAAACTCCCCTGCTGTCCATGCAGCTTCTGTGGATCAACCTGATCACCGATTCCCTGCCTGCCATTGCCTTGGGCATGGAGCCCATTGAAAAGGGCATTATGAACGAAAAGCCCCGTCCCAAGGACGAGGGATTGTTCGCTCACGGTCTGGGCCTCAAGGTCGCCTTGCAGGGCTGTCTGTTCGGCGCGCTGTCCCTGATTGCCTTCTATGTGGGCCGTCAGACCAGCATCAAGCACGGTCAGACCTTGGCATTCATGGTTTTGGCACTGTGTCAGATCGTACAGGCTTACAATATGCGCTCCGAGCAGAGCCTGTTCAAAATCGGCCCCTTTAAAAATGGTATGCTGAACAAGGCCGCCGCCCTGTCTGTGGTAATGATGGCAGCCGTGCTGTTCATCCCCTTCCTGCGTACTGCCTTCGGTTTGGTTCTGCTGACCCCCGTGCAGTATATCATCGGTCTGGTTCTGATCCTCGTACCCCTTGTGGTCATGGAGCTGTTCAAAGCCCTGCATCGCAAATAAGGATCGCCAAATAAGCTAACACGCAAAAACACCGCCGTGAAGCTCCCAAGAGCCTCACGGCGGTGTTTGCATGGGACGATGCCCGCATCGTCCCATGGTATATCACCAATGCACTTCCGTGCGGATTCATGAAACAGTCTCACGGCGGGAGCAAGCCCCCGCCCTGCGCCACCACGCAACAACAGCAGAAACTGAATAAATTCGATAAGCTTTAACCATTTTCTGTGGAATTGGGTGTTTTGCGTCGGAGGCACTGCGCACAATATGCCGCAGATCCGAGAACCAGCAATGGGACTCCGACGATCCAATAATAGGCGGCAAGACGGTTTGTTGTTCCGTAAATGTCAAGAACCCCCCGTATGATACTGCCTGTGGTGAGGGTAGCGATTGCGCTGTGGTAAAGATTCCGTGCAAAGGGATTGGGGTAAGTCTGCACGGAGCAAAGGCTCAGCAAAAGAAAGGGCAGCGCACCACCTACAAAGGGAAAGCCAAAGGCATAGATCATATAATAAGAATAGACCTCGTGGCTGAACAGCTCATAGACTCCGCCAAATATGCCGCAAAAAACAGAGATCAGCAAATAAACAAAGGCCGTCTTTACCGCCCGTTTTGTCTCAATACCCGATGTATACAATATCGCTCACGCTCCTTTCCTTCACACTTTTTCCGTTGGAGGTAGGCTTGTTTATGATCTCGCCGTTAAAATACATGGTGGACGAGCCGCCACCGTCTAAGTTATAGGCACTTTTTACCCCAAGCTTCTGCATGAACTCTGCAAGCTCATAGAGGCTTAACCCTTCGCTTTCCTCTGTGCGGCCGTCAGACACGACAAAGAGATAATGAAGCTCCTCTACTATGCCGATTGCGGTACGGGGGTTACTGGCCTTGGCTCTTCCCACTTCTTCCTCCTCCGTGACAGAAATTTGGGAATCCATCACAAGAGCCGGACCGAAGGACAGGATCTGTACGGCACCTTGGGTAAGGAGCTCCTCGGCACTGCTTTTCGACTCTTCAATGATGTGAAAGGAGCCGTCGGCATAGATCACAAGATCCTCCTGCTTTCGATCAACGATGCTCCGATAGAGAACACCGTTACGAAGCACAAAGCCCTTCTCCCGAGCACCGTAAAAGTCTCCGTTAATGGCGAGAATGGCGTTATGATCCTTAGCAATGGCCGAGGTTTTTTCAGTAATATTCTTTCCGTAGGCGTTTTCTGCAAGGGCGGTCTTCAAATACTCTGCGGCAGAAAGTATAATATCTGCAACATAAATGCTGGTACCATACTCTCGATACTCTGTTAAGGTGATGCTGAGATTGCTGTCACGGTAGGAGTCTTTCGTTATAAGAATGTCTTGTGTGAGTTGTTCCTCTGTGGAAGAGGATACCGAGGTAGTGCTCACCGGCTCGGGTAAAGAGTCGGTGATAGGCTCCGTAGGAACAGGCATGTATACTGTCGTCATCACGAAGCTGTCAAGGAGCACATAGACCGTAAAGGCCGTCAACAAAAGCCCGTATAATAGTCCCCATGTGTATTTTTTCATTTTACTTTTACTCCTTTAAAAACAACGGTTTTCTGCAGAAACCAGCTCAGAAGGAAGAACAGAATCTCTGTCAGAACCTTTCCGAGGAGAGTATGGAATCCACAGAAATTTACGAGAAATGTAAGCACAACGGTATTGCCCAGAAGGATAAATCCGGCTAACAAAAAATACCGAAGGGCAGAGCGCAGCACACTCTCACTGCTTTGGAACACATATTTTCGGTTCAGGGTATAGTTTACGCTTGCGCTTACAACTCTGGCAGCAATGTTCGATACCCGAAGACCCAAACCAAGGGTCAGCAGGAGCGCATATAACCCATAATCTAAAAGAAATCCAATAAAAGAGCATGCAGAAAACTTGAGAATTTGCAAATAGATTCGGCAGGAGTCCTTCACGGCATGAAAATGGGAGGAGGCATTGTTTTCTATATAAATTGTCTCGATCGGTATTTCCTTTATGTTTATATTTCTACAGGAAAACTCCAAAAGGACATTCATTTCATACTCATAGCGTTGGCCTTCTATGCTGAGCAGCTCCGAGATCATCTGCACAGGGAAGGCTCGGAGCCCCGTTTGCGTATCATGTATGGAAAGCCCCGTAGACAGGCGATAAACCATGCGAGTCAGTCCGTTGCCAAACCTACTTCGCAGAGGGATCGCCCCCGTAAGCCTCCGACTGCCGAGGATCAGGGAATCGGGCGTCTCTTTTGCCGTGTGACACACACGCAATGCATCCCGAACGCAGTGCTGCCCATCGGCATCCATGGTTACAAGGATCTGAGAGGGATCGTAGTGGTTGCGGATATGGGATAGTCCGGTTTTCAGGGCTGCCCCCTTGCCTAAATTCTGCGGGTGTATCAAGACGGTTGCCAGTTTAGATGCAGCTTCAAAAAGCGCAGAAAAACCCGAACCACTGCCATCATCTACAACAACGATCTCAAAGTGATTTTCCTTCAGCTCTCTAAGCAGCTGTAGAAAAATCGGTTCAGGTTGAAAGGCCGGAATCAGTGCAATCCATATCTGAGACATAACAAAGCCCCCCCTTCATAGCTCTATTATAATCTCAAAAGCTTAAAATAAAATTAAAGAATACGATTTTTATACTGAGTTTCTTTAATAGTAGACATTCGCAAATGGCTACTTTTTATACTTATTTCTAATAAAACGGTTTCACCGTTTTATTGAGCCGCTTATAAGCAGCTCGGCGGCTACGCCGCCAAAAAAATGCCGTGTAATGCTGTTCTTGCCGCCATAGGCGGTGCAGGATATTTATCCTGCAATAAAATGGTTATGAAACCATTTTATCAAGAAACAGTATTATAACCCCCGAGCCCCTGTTGGTCTCCCAACAGGGGCTCATTTCATGAAACAGCCGCAAAATAATTGACAATGACGCTGCCCCACAGCGGCGAAATGCAGAGCACTTGTCTTCTGCCATCTCGGTGCCAAAAACGCGGTGAAAAAAGACGCGTTTTTAGAACTCTGTCGGCAAGTTGTCGGCGAAACAGCCCCGAAAATGGCAAAAGCCCAAGCCAGGCTTGGCACTTTTGCGAAGCTTCCGAGGTGCTCATAACCCGGAGGTCGGGGGTTCAAGTCCCTCCTCCGCAACCAGATTTAACACCAAGAATCTTCGGATTCTTGGTGTTTTTCCTTTGTTTTCCGAACTTTTCCTCATTCAGCCGTTTTCGCTCTGGGGAAGACGTTGAGCGCACACTGCCGATTCAGCTTGTCGGCAAATTGTCGGCAAGCCGACGGCGACGACGTTTTCACTTCAGGCTGTCCCTTTCTTTTTGGCAAGGACCTGTGAATGAACAACTTTTTGTCCATATATTAAAGTCGGAGG
>JAZOAV010000175.1:0-2558 GCA_045595645.1 Faecousia sp. | reverse complement strand
CAGAAAATCATTGGCTACCGCCTTGTTCATGATCTGGTGCAGCATTCCCCGACACTGGGCAATGTAGGACGATGCCCGTCCGTCTTTTCGGAGCTTCCGCAGGAACTGCTCCACATCCATAGTTTTGATTTCCGCCAGCTTTCGCCGACCAAAATGATCCTTCAGGATGCGAAGGGTGTACTTATAGCCCTCTTGGGTGGTGGCCGTCACATTTTCCTTGTGATTTTCGTACCAAATGTCCGCCCATTCCTCGAAGCGCATATCGTGGCCTGTTATAATGCCCATCGCTTTCTTTCGAAGAAATTCATCTCGTTTTTCTTTCGCTTCTTTTTGGGTCTTCCCCGAGAAGGAGCGAATGTTTCTTCGGCCATTGGATTTGAATCCGTCCATGATCTGGATCTCCCAATGACCATTTGCTTTCCGGGAAAGAGAGCCTTCCCCGTGTGACCGTTTCTTTGCCAATTTATATACTCCTTTCTTAGCTGGCAAATACGGTGTTTCGTCACATCTATTATATCATATTTCTCTTCAAACTCAAAGAAAAACCGTACTTTTTTCTAAAATAATTAACCGGTTTAGCAGGCCCTTTTTCGGAGGGCCTGCCGTTTTCATTTAGCGGGTTGTTTGGTTATCAACCCACTGCAGGAACTTGTCCCGAGGCACGATCATCCGCTTGCCGATGCGAATCAAAGGGAACCCCTCGGAGCGCATCTGATTGTACGCTTCCGTGCGGGAAATACCCAAGTATTCCTTCACATCGTTGGCATTCAACATGCAGGGCAGCTGATCGTTGGAATAAACCTTGCAGGCCATAACTATCACCTCCTCACTTTTTTGCAGTCACTCGCCCTTCTCAGTCCAATTCATCTTCCGATTTGACAACAACTACCTTAATCTCCTTTGCGAGCTTGTTAGCTCTTTCATTCAGAGACTTGGCACTGACACTGGATGTACAGATGGAACCGTCGCAGAAAAGAATCATACTGCGGGTCTCCTTGTCGGAGGAACCGTTGAAAAAGTTAACAGAATTCTTATCGATGTTCCGCTCAATCCGATACTTCCGCACCTTCTCAGCGTTTGCCGCCGTAATCAATTTCACCTTATCCATGTTCACATAGTTGTCATTGCCCAAAGGCAGAAACAAATTGCCCAATGCAACAAGCAAATTGCCCATCAGCTTTCACCCCCTTTCTTTTTCCCAAAGCAGCAAATGGGCTCGTCCATGGTCATGTCGTAAATGTATGTCCATTTGTCGTTTTGCAAGTCCTTTAATGTTGTCAGATAAACCTTTCTTCCGAGCGCCTTCAATTTCTCCCGGCCTATCTTACTTATCCAATGCTCTACCTGCTTCATTAAGGTTTTTTTCAGAACATAGCGATTCTGTGAGACGAAAATAAGAATTTTCGTCAAGCGAACCAGTTTGTCGCATTTGTAATCAAAATCTTTCTGATTGTGGGTTCCACATTCCACCTCGTAAAAATCGCACCCGTCACCCAGTGTACACGCGATATCGGGAATGCAGGAACGGTCATCCGATATCCTTACGCGATTTTCTGTTCTGCCTGTGGTTATGCTGTCATAGACACCTTTTTCTTCAAGTATCTTTTTGGTATCCTTGATCAGATAGCCGTGCTCTACGCTGGCATGCTCCCGCTCAAGTTCCTCCCATTCAGATTCCACAGGTGTTTTGTCGAAGAAATGATTTGCAAACATTTTTCCGTTTGACAGGAGTTTCAAAATATTGAACCTGCGGACGCCCGTGTTCACTTCCTTTCTTTCAATTAGGCCGTTAGACCAGAGGCTCTGAATGCTTCTTCTGATGCTGTCCTCGCTCACCGGCTTTCCCGTAGAAAACAGAATCACATTGCGCACAGCGTTAATCAATTCAGGTTCCTCCGAGATTCCCTCATAAGCTATAATTTGCAATGTTTTCATACCAAGGTCACCGATATTCTTACGAATGGTACCGACACTGATGAAAAAAGTGTTGTTCGATAAGTTGGTCGTCTTATCATTGGGGTCAAATTTATATGCCATAATAAAATTCTCCTTTTGTATTTATTTTCAAGCCACGCACGAGGCAGTTTGCGACGGCTCTATTTATTAAATAGGTGAGATTACGGTTGCGTTTCAAGAAAACAATATCTGTTTTCGGCTTTTTTCGTAAAAAAATAAAAAATTAGGGACACTTTTCATTATTTCCCTTAAAAAATGGTGGTTGCGGACCAAAATTGCTGGCGACACACAGCTTGCGGTATCTTTCTCCACGCAGGCGCAAGCCGCCTCTCTGACCCCCATTTTCGTCCTGAAGTCTACGGGGATATGTTGCAGCACAAATTCGTCCTGGCGGTCTTTGGCGGGCCCATCGCATATCTTTTTCAGTCCCCGCCACACAGGAAGGTTTTCGTCAGCAACTCAGAAAACGGCATCTTTCCCTCCGCCACCGTTGAGGACGAAAATGTACAGGAAATGGGTGCGATCTGCTCACGGCTTTTGCTGACCAAAATTTAGATGTCCTTTATAATTTAGGGAGGTCAAATTTGAGTTTCAAGAAAACA
>JAZOAV010000174.1:0-4328 GCA_045595645.1 Faecousia sp. | reverse complement strand
TAGGCACCTGCCGCTTCAAACGCATCCAGCAAAGTCACATCCTCTGCACGGACATACAGATACTTGGCCTCCAGGCTCTCCATGCTCTTGGAGAAGCAATACCACACAATACTGGGAGACGGAATCAGTTCCACCTGCATTCCAAGGGCATCGTGGAGCATCACGCTCTCAAAGGTCTCACCGGCACCGGCAAACACCTCGACGGACTTCTTATTAAACTTGCCCGTCATGGTCTTCGTCACAGGTGCTGCACTGCCCGAAGCTTCTCCCTCCGTTGTCTCAGAGGCATCCTTCTCCTCACGAGGCAACAGGCCAAGATTTTTCAGAGCCTCGGGAATGAATTTGGGTACGGCAGGGGCATACCTCTCCCCCGTGTCAGACCTACCCAAGGGGACATCGTCCATAATGACCTGTCCTCCCCCCTCTACCACAATTCCGTTTTCTTGCAGGTAGAGAATATCAGCCTGTTCCTTTGCGCGCAGAGCATCTGCCACCATCACCATCTGAGACAGCAGCATTGTCCAGCATAAGACCAACGCAAAAATCCGCTTCATATCCATGTCCTCCTATGTCCTGAAATTTCTTTCCTAAATCTACAAATTCATGTATGTACTCTCGTACCACATCGTAGCGCGCGGCTTCCCGGACGCGCCCCCGCAGGTTCTTCGTCCCACTCCGTAGGGGCGAACTGCGTTCGCCCGCGGGCGGTCACAGACCGCCCCTACAGATTCTATCGTACTTCCGTCCAACACCGTAGGGGTCGATGCCTTCATCGACCCGAACCGCGAAGCGGCAGACGGTGCGCACAACCGACATCGTACAACCTCGGTGGTTCCCGCAGCGGGACGATGTGGGCATCGTCCCCTACAAAGAATTATGAGTGCTTCCCTACGGATTCTACCGATAGATTTCGGTGCTGCATCCGAAAAAGGGCATACTACGCCATCGTGATATCTATTCAAGATAATTATAACACAAATTCCCAAAATTGCAAGCCAAAAAGATAGATTATATTCAATTTTCTTTCAGCTTTTCTTCTTTCTGCTTTTCCCCGCAATGTACTTTTACGATGCACCACAGCACTCGGTATTCTTGCCAAATTTCTCCCCTTGGATTTGTGCAAAACACAGAATCTGTCATTTCGTTATAAATCCATCCCCTTTTTTCTCATCTACTTGTGAAATTGCACTTGATTATTTGGTAAATTTTTCGTATACTTAACACGCGGGCTTATCCGCCAAATCACAGGAGGTGCATTTATGTATCAAAGATCTTACAATTTCTCTGCCGGTCCGGCTACCATGCCCGTCCCCGTGTTGGAAGAAATTCGGGATGAACTGCTCAACTACCGTGGCGCCGGCATGGGCGTAATGGAAATGTCCCATCGTTCCAAGGTGTTCCAGCAAATCATTGACGAAGCCGAGCAGGATTTGCGTGATCTCATGGGCATTCCCGACAACTATCGTGTTCTGTTCATTCAGGGCGGCGCAACCCTGCAATTTGCCATGCTTCCCATCAACCTGATGAAGAACGGCAAGGCCGTTTACATCGAAACCGGTGCCTGGTCCAAGAAGGCCATTGCGGAAGCCAAGAAGTATGGCGAGGTCGTTGTTGCTGCCTCCTCCAAGGATCGCAACTATGCCTATATCCCCGATTGCTCCGATCTGGACATCCCTGAGGATGCAGACTATGTGTACATCTGCGAAAACGAAACCATCCACGGCACGACCTACAACACCCTGCCTAACACCAAGGGCAAAATTCTGGTCTCTGACCAGTCCTCCATGTTCCTCTCCCGCCCCTGCAATGTCTCCGACTACGGTGTGATCTACGCAGGCGTGCAGAAGAATGTTGGCCCCGCAGGTATGGTAGTGGTCATCATCCGTGAGGACCTGATTCGGGACGATTTGGACGAGAAGGTTCCCGTCTATCTGTCCTACAAGACCCATAACGATGCCGGCTCTATGTACAACACCCCCAACTGCTGGGCGATCTACTGCTGTGGAAAGGTATTTAAGTACCTGAAGAATCTGGGCGGTTTGGAAGCCATGCAGAAAATCAACGAGGACAAGGCCAAGGTCATGTACGACTTCCTGGAAGAGTCCAAGATTTTCAAGGGCACTGTGGATCAGGAGTCCCGCTCCCTTATGAATATCCCCTTTGTCACCGGTGACAAGGATTTGGATGCCGAAGTCATTGCCTACACCAAGGCCGCAGGGTTTGAAAACCTCAAGGGCCACAAGTCCGTGGGCGGTCTGCGTGCCTCCACCTACAACGCCATGCCCAAGGAAGGCGTGGAAGCTCTGGTCGCCTGCCTGAAGCAGTTCGAGGCCGAGCACAAATAAGAAAAGGAGAGTTTCTATGCGTATTCTCGTTACCGACGGAACGGACAAGTCTGCCATCACCGCTCTCACTGCACAGGGCCACGAGATCGTGGAGCAGTTCTACGCTCCCGAAGAATTAGGTGCCGCACTGCGGGACTTCGATGCGGTTGTCGTCCGTTCCAAGACCAAGGTTCGTGCCAATCACATTGACGAGGCTATGGGCGGCAAGCTCAAGCTCATCATCCGCGGCGGTGTCGGCGTGGATAACATCGATGTGAAGTATGCAGAGGAGAAAGGCATTCAGGTGCGCAACACTCCCTGCGCCTCCTCTCAGTCCGTCGCAGAGCTGGCTATGGCTCACATGTTTGCCTGCTCCCGTTATGTCTCCATCGCAGGTCACACCATGCGTGAGGACAAGTGGGAAAAGAAGGCCTACGGCAAGGGCATTGAGCTCAGCGGCAAGACCATTGGCATCATCGGCTACGGGCGCATCGGTCAGGCTTTGGGTGTTATGTGCAAGGCCATTGGCATGACCGTTCTTGCCTACGGCGCAAGCCATGCTCCCGGCACCCTCGCCGCCGACGGCACTCCCTATGTGGATATGGACAGCCTGCTGGCGCAGTCTGACTTTATCAGCCTCCACGCTCCCGCCATTCCCGGCACTCAGCTTGTCAATGCCGAAAGCATTGCCA
This sequence comes from Faecousia sp., assembly GCA_045595645.1. Lineage (GTDB taxonomy): Bacteria > Bacillota > Clostridia > Oscillospirales > Oscillospiraceae > JAZOXB01. The sequence goes on along the minus strand of JAZOAV010000174.1, from coordinate 1,312 downwards.
AGATGAAGGACGGCGTGGTCATTATCAACACCTCCCGTGGCTCCAACATTGACGAGGACGCTCTGCTGGCCGCTCTGGAAAGCGGTAAGGTGCGTTCCGCCGGCTTGGATGTCTATGCCGAGGAACCCTCTAACAACCATGCGCTCTATTCCCACCCCATGGTCTCCTGCACGCCCCATATCGGCGCAGCCACACAGGAGGCTCAGGAGCGCATCGGTACTGAAATTGTTTCCATCATTGCAAATTTCTAAATAAAAAGGAGATTGATTGTTATGAATGCATATGTTCTGCGCACCATTGAGGATGTCAGAAGAAAGCACGGCGATGAGCCCGAATTCGTCCAGACTGTAGAGGAAGTTCTTTCTTCCATCTCCCCTGTCATCGACGCTCATCCCGAGTATGAGAAGGCTGATCTGCTGGGCCGTATGGTAGAGCCCGAGCGTATGTTCACCTTCCGTGTTGTTTGGGTTGACGACAACGGCCAGACCCATACCAACATCGGCTATCGCTGCCAGTTCAATGGTGCTATCGGTCCCTACAAGGGCGGCCTGCGCTTCCAGAAGAATGTTACCCCCAGCATCATCAAGTTCCTGGGCTTTGAACAGACCTTCAAGAACTCCCTGACCGGCCTGCCCATGGGCGGCGGCAAGGGCGGCTCCGACTTCGATCCCGCCGGCAAGTCCGAGGGCGAAGTTATGCGCTTCTGCCAGAGCTTTATGACTGCTCTGTACCGCTACATCGGACCCGACATCGATGTTCCCGCCGGTGACATGGGTGTTGGCGGCCGTGAAATCGGCTACCTGTACGGCCAGTATCGCCGTCTGAAGGGCGTTTGGGAGAACGGCGTTCTCACCGGCAAGGGCTTCTCCTACGGCGGCTCCCTGATCCGTCCCGAGGCTACCGGCTACGGTGCAGTGTACTATCTGCAGGAAGTGCTGAAGCACGAAAATGACACCATCGAAGGTAAGCGCATCGCTATCTCCGGCTACGGCAATGTTGGCTGGGGCATCATGAAGAAGGCTGCCGAGCTGGGCGCAAAGGCCACCTATTTCGCAGGCCCCGACGGATACATCCATGATCCCGATGGCGTTACCGGCGAAAAGCTGAACTTCATTCTGGAAATGCGTGCAAAGGATCCCATGCACTGCAAGCCCTATGCCGACAAGTACGGTGTAGAATTCGTTCCCGGCGAGAAGTGCTGGGGCGTGAAGGATGTAGATGTCTACATGCCCGCCGCAACCCAGAACGATGTCCGCATGGAATCCGCTGAGAAGATCGCCGCCTCCGGTGTCAAGTATTACATCGAGGTCGC
>JAZOAV010000173.1:0-10607 GCA_045595645.1 Faecousia sp. | reverse complement strand
TGCTGCTTGCTGTTGTCTTCCTAAGCCCGCTTGGCCTCCGACTTCACAGAGTCAGCATCTTGGTATTGGTGGTGCTGTTCAGCATACCGTACGCATAGGTTGCAACGCTGTAGCTGTCCGTCTCGGAGATGTAGGCTTGCGTGCCCTTGGTCATATGCAGCACGGCCTCTACCATGTCACCCATGCGCACGGCGGTAATGCCTGTCAAGGTGAAATAGTAATAGCTTCCGTTCACAACAGGCTGAATTTGCACGGTGGAAGTGCCGATTTGAGCGTTGCCCTCATATTCAGGCAGAATGCACTCCAAATAATAGCTGTCGTAAGCAGAAAGCATAGAAACGGGAACAGCAAAGGTGATGGAAATATCACTTGCCAACTCCAAAGTGTGGTAAATCTTGAGAGCTTCGTCCACGGTCAGTTCCTTGTCGCCGCAGAAACAAGCACCATTTTCAAACGCATGGTTTTCTGTGAAAGTGCTGTCGCAACGGGAGCAATCTGCTGTGTGCGTTCCGTCGCCGTTGCCGGTGTAGCTGTAATCGTGACCCAAAGCGGCAACGGCTTCCTGCTCCACAAGAACCACATTACAGACGGCACAGTGCTTACCTTCTGTCAGACCTGTTGCGGTACAAGTGGCTGCAACAGCCTTGTCGATTGCTTCCGTATGCCCATGCGCAGCCACCTCCTGTGTGTAACCGTCTGCGCAATCAGGACAGTGAAAGGTATTCACTCCCTTTTCGGTACAGGTCGGTGCCATCGTTTCACTCAGGTACGAGTGAATGACCGGCAGTGTCGGAACATAGATGCGGAAGGCCGCACAGACCTCCGCTATCTCTGTGTCTGCCATGGAGCTTCCGTCAACCTTGCTGATATTGAATCCCCGCATGGTTTCGTTCCCCCACCATTCCGGTGTCACGATGATATAGGGAGCTTTGGTAACGGAATATCTGCGCTCGCTTTGAGGGTGGTCTGTATACCATCCGTCCGGACGATACTTCCATCCGTCTTCCAGGAGAATGACAGAGCCAACCGGGAGCTCTTCCCTTGTGAATCTCACTGTTGCACAGTAGTTTTTGCTGTTGCCGGAATGGGTGATCAGGCGATGATAGGACACTCTGTCCGTGGGGTTCCAATATGCGCACTTTGTTATGCCAAGGTTCAACTGCGTATAGCCCGAGGCGGGAGCTTCTCCCGTCAACAACGAGGGTGTCACGGCAAAAGGCACTTCATAAGCATTTTTCACCGCTTCCAGCACAATGAGCTTTTCCTCAGCAGTCACATCCCCGGGGGCATAGCTTATGTGGTCAATGGTAAGCTTTGCAGTGGATTTCAAGAACATCAAAGCCGTCAGATATCGTCCCACATAGGTACTCATGTGATATCCGTCCCGTGTCAGCGTATCGCCAAGGAGGGAGCTCCTTGCATTTTGCACTGCCGTTCCCGATGGAATAATGATATCAAAGGCATCATTTGTACAAATCTTATTTTTCGTCGCAGATAAGATCCCATTGTACATGGTCATTTGATCCTGATTGTAGCTCTGAAATGCCGAATGCGTGCAATCCTGCTGATAGGCCCATGTCATGTGCCATGCCAGCTTCGTGGAAGCATTGCGGTTTCGGTTCTCCTCTGCCGTCAGCTTTCCTTTCACATAGCCGATCAAATACGACAGATTTTCATTATAGCTGCTTTCCAAACCGCTGACGGTGTGGCCCTCCTGCAAAACAACATAGTCCCAGCTTCGATCTGTCAGTGCGGTGCTGATTTTATAATTGCTTGTGGTTTCCCATGTTCCGCTGTCATTAAAATAGTACAGATACGCAGGAGAATCGTCTGCCGCATTGGCCGCATGCTTCTGCATATCACAGTTTGCGATATAAAGATTGCCCAGCGCCACCTTTTCCACACCAAGGTCCCGTGCACTTTGCCATGCGTACCACAGTGCATCGGTGGTATAGCTGTTGCCAATGGCGAGGATTTCCAGCACGCCGTCGCCGTCCACATCCCACGAATGGGGACGGTATGCGACGATGCGAAGGCTCATCTCCAAGGGCCCGTCCCATGCCATCACATTCAATCTGCATCGCTCCGGTCGAAGACCACGGGCGTCAGCAAGCTCCTCGTTTGTAATCTCAGCACGATATGTGCCGTCGGGAAGCGAAATCGTTACCGTCAAAGTGCCGTTTTGGTTTCTCCCAAGCGTCATAGACCATTGTACATCACGGAAGTGATTGTAGGTCAAGCCGCTGTCTGAGAACAGTTGGCGGCCCAGACATCCATTCAGGCACAGAGACACCCTGCCATATTGGAGGTCAAAAACAAAGCCGAAGGCTGTGTCCTGCGCTCCCTCAGATGAGAAGGTAACGGCATATTTTGTACTTCCATTGGCGGTTGCGTAGTTTCTGTAGTTGGTAAGGTCATCAAAATAGAGCGTTACCCCATCTATGCTCATCTCTTGCCGCAGTTGCACTCCTGTCAAAGGTGACACACCGGAAAAAGCCACATTCAGACCTTTCCCCGAGACATCCTCAGAAATTGCGAGCTTGGAATGTGCCTTGTTGATATCATTGCCCGTAAAATAGGTCATTGCTTCCGTTGCACTGCGCCAGCCCACAAGGTCAAAACGCAGTGTGGGTTTTGCACCCGCTGCGGTAAAATAGAAATAGCAGCTTTTCGGGTCGAAGGTGTCTGTCTTCACAATGTAAGAAGCATTTATTGTCGCAGTGAGAACAGCAGCATCGATCCTCACGCTCACGCAGTACCCTCCATCAGAAGCTCTCGTGAATTGGATTCCCCATTCTTTTCCTTCCAGATTATCGGCTTTCAGGCGGTCATCCTTGATGATGGGAGTGCTGTCTATGGTCAGTCGATCCGCAACGCCTTCGGTCGGTCTGCCTGCATAAAGCGCACCGTTTGCAAAGTCAAATACAACGCCAAAGCGATTCCGCTCATAACCGCCTGGGCCAAAGGAAAGGGCAAGCTTGGACGGGTCGGAGGCAGTGCCATTGTTCATGTATCCGCTTAGATTATCCATTTGGAGATAGAGGTTTTCCAAAGAAACCGGCACATTGATGCCCTCGCCCGTTGTAGTCACGGCAGATGTAAAGGAGAAGCGCAGACCATTTTCAAAGGGAGCTTCCTCCACGGTGACATACTTGCTCCAGACATTTGCCGTATTCACCTGATGAGCCGTGCCGTTGCGCAGCAAAGCATGCTCTGCCTTTGCAACGCTCAACCCTTCATTTGCCGTACCTGCACCCACGAGAGCATACACTCCCAGCTCGTCATAGGGAAGCGTGACGGTAAACTGCGCCAGCTCATGCTTACTGCCTCGGCCCAAAATCTCCCCCGACAAAAGATCCGTAAGCACAAAGCGGTCAAATTTGTTTAGATTCATCGCCTCGAAGGGGACACTGACCGTGGTTGTGACCGTCTCCCCTTCTGCATTGTGATTTCCCACAATCAGAATGCCGGTATTGTCTGCATACCGTGCATAGGCCTGCAAATCCAGCGCGCCCGTCGTATCCAGCTTGCAGATGTTTGTATCCCGATGGTCAGCGGCCGCCCGATCGAACACATAGCCGTACTCACGGCGAATCCGCAGCATTTGCTTTACCTCCTCATAAAAAGAGGCGTTGGTCAAAGAAGCCAGGTTGCTCCATTTTGTTGCATCAAAATACAGACGAATGCCGGAAGGGGTCGAATTAAATTCATCGCCCAAATACCAAATAGGGATGTAGGAAGAGAAAATGCCCTGATAAGCAATATCCAAAATGTTGTTTTTGAAAGAATAATAATAACTGTCGTGGTTGCTGAAGGCATAGGTATAATATTTGTGCGTGCCACCCGTGCCGTTCTTTTGATCCTCCATCGTGCCGCTGAGCGTGCCGTTTTTGACCGCATCAACAATATTGAAGCCTTCGTCAATAAAGAACTCCTTATCGTCCTTCTGATGCTCTCCGATGGCGGTGGAGGTTTTGTCGTAGCCCTTATAGTTCATTACGCCGTACTGCTCCATATCGTAAGCACCACTGCGGTTGTTGGCACTTTCCCCCACATAGACCAGATTTCTGCCGCTGTCCCGAATGGCTTTACGGAAGCCTGCGCAGACAGACTCGTTGGCATATTGCGGCTCACAATCATAGAGAATCCCGTCGATTTCCGTCTTCTTGACAATCTCCAATAGGGTATCCGTATACCATGAAATCAAGGACGCATTTGACCAGTCCCAAGCCTTGCCACCCCAGATATCCTTACCGGTGTACCAATCGGGATGTGCCTGATAAATGGGAGAATCTGTGGTCGTTCCCCATGTAACGGCATTAAAAATCACATAAATATTGCGTTTATGGGCCTCTGCCACAAACGCAGCAAAGGCCTGCCAGCCCTGCTCATAGTCCTCTGTGCCCGTAATGGCGGGGTCAATGGATTGCAGGCCCAAATTGACATAGTGATTGCCGGCAGTGCCATCATTTTTTGTTCCGGGTTCACCGACAGAGGTAATCCATAGGCAGTTCACACCCATTTCCTGCACATGGTCCAGAACGGCTACCGCCGCCTCAAGGGTTCCTTCCTTTGTGGCGCGGGGAATGTTGATCTCCATGATGACCGCCGAGCTGAGCCATGTGGGTGTGCCGTTGGCATCCACCGAAACCTTCGTGCTTGGAACATAAGTGTCCATCAAATCGCTGTTGTCAATGCAAGGAGGAACCGCCTTGCGTGTCAGTGCAAGTAAATCTATGCTCAGCGTGGTATTGGCCTGAGCAGACATGAGATAGGCATAGCAATGCTCAGGACGAAATGCGCTGTCCTGCCGGACAACAGAAGCCGCTACCGTCGCACAATGCCTCTCTCCGTCCACCTCGATCGCAACCTCATAATCGCCGTCTGCCTGGCATGAGATGTCTACCGTCCAAGCCTTCCCCTTCATGTTTTCATATTGAAAAACGGAAGACGAGAACAGGGGTGCTCCCACAGGGACTACCCTGCCCCCACTGACGGTGCCGTTGTTGACCTCTGCATTGGACGCATAGATCTTGCCACTGCCAAACTCAAAGATCAACCCAAAGGAGCTTCGGGACATCGCACCTGTGCCAAAGGTAAGGCAAAGCTTTCCGAGCTTTGTCCCATCTGTTGTATCCAGATGGGCAAAATGGAAGCGAGCCCCGTCTAAGGAAACGGGAATCACCAAGCCTTCCGTTACGGAATGGGGCGCAGCGGCAAAATCATAATGCAAACCACCCTCTGTGTTCTCAGCAACCGTCAGCCACTTTGCCCAACTGTTGAGCGTGTCAGTATAGTTTCCCGTACCCCGCAGGAGCGTGTCCCCTTCTGTCAGGATCTGCGCAACGGGAATCTGCTTCCAGCCCTCCAGAACAAGAGAAAAGCTCGGCAGGTTTTTTACAGCCATAATCGCCATACAGCAGTTGGCAGGATCGAAGCTCGCTTCTTCAATCAGGCTTTGAGAAATGACCGCTTGCAGGGTCTTGTTGCCTACACAGACCACCAGCAGATAATTGCCGTCGAATTCCTTTTGTATACCGATTGTCCACACCTGTCCCCGTAAGCCTGCGGAAGTCAGGGCAGTGTCCTCCAGGATAGCGGCTCCTGCTTCCACCAGAGACGAGCCGGAGGCTTGTCCTGCATAAATCCTGCCGTTCTTCGTATCAAAAATCAGGCCAAAATCGAAACGGTCATATTCGCCGTCACCAAAGGAGATCGCAAATCTCCCATTGGAGCCGGCCTTATCATTTTCATAAGAGCTGAATTTCAGGAACAGCCCGTTTAAATCAAGTCTCTGAGACAGTCCTTCAAAAACCGTTCCCACAGCATTTGTAAACGCAAATTTCAGTCCCTTCGTGTGCTCCTCCACCGACAAATAGGCAGACCAGTCGTTTGCTGTCTTTTTTATGCTGCTGCGTCCGGCACGAAGGGTCGTGTCAGCAAGACACGGTGTATTCCACCCCTCCTCCGGCAAAACCCGTTCCTCTGCCCCAAGCTCCGCTGCCGAAAAGCCACTCAGCAGCCCAAGTAAAAGCGAAAGAATTACCAATACGGAAAGAAATCTCATATTTCGTCATTCCTTTCAATAAAATACCTGTATTTTATTATACAGCACTTTTGAAAAATTGCAATCCTCTCCAGCGCTCCATACAGTCAAAAAGGAATGAAATCCACAAATATGCCGTTGCACTCTGCGCATCCCATTGCTCGTTCAGGTAGACGGAAAGCAAGGCAGAAAAGCTGAAGGCTCTTGTTTGGCGAAGCATCACCCGAACATAAGCTTCATCATTTTGGCTGAGCAGTACACCAAGATGGACCTCTTTGGCTTCGGCAATATCACTGTCGAAAATCGTCCATTCTTTGAAATAAAACACAATCCTAAAGATTCCGTCGTTTTATTGGAAATAAGTATAAAAACCTGTTTGAGGAAAGAATTTTTTGCCCATACTGTTCCTCGGAGGTGCTTTTATGCAAAATAAATTCAACAAGATCCGCAGTTTTGTGAAGGACAAGGGCTACTACATCCTTCTGCTCCTTTGCACTCTCGCCGTCGGTGTAACCGGCTATTTCCTCGTGACCAATCGTGACCCCGACCCCACGACGGAGCCCAGCTCCCAGACACAGGGCAGTACCGCTCCTTCCACAAGCAGACAGCCTGCAACGGATGTCATTGCCACCCAGCCCACAGCTCCCGCAACAGAGGCCAAGCCCTTCCGTCTGCGCAGACCCGTTGAGGGCAACGCTTTCTTCTCCTTTGCCGCCGACCGTCTGGCCTACAACGAAACCACACGGGATTGGCGCACCCACGAGGGCGTTGATTTGGCAGCTTCCCTTGGCGCAAATGTCTTGGCAGCCGCGGAAGGTCGTGTTGCCCGCATCTATGAGGACGAGCAGTTTGGCATGACGGTGGTGTTGTCCCATGACGGCGGCTACCTTACTTGCTACTCCAACTTGACAGAGGATATTCCCGTTGCCGTAGGCGAGCTCGTCCGAGAAGGTGCCGTGCTGGGTAGCGTGGGGAACACCGCCGGCACAGAATCCGCATCCCAGCCCCATATCCACTTCGCCCTCTATCAAAACGAAAAAGCTCTGAACCCCGAAGACTACTGGAACTAAGGAAGCTCTGATGAAATCGGCGCGAGCAATCAGCGAGATATTTTGCCTCAAATTGAGGCATGAAAAACGCAGGAATACTTTGTGTATTTCAAGCTTTTCATAACGAAAAGTTGGGGCAAAAGAGCCGCTGCGTGCCGATGACGATTTATTCAGAGATTCCTTACCAAACCCAAGCCCTTGGATTCCCCAAAACGGAACTCCAAGGGCTTCTTTTCGTGTGGATATAGTTGACTTCCAGATTCCTTTTTGCTATTATGAAAGTATGCCTATTGGCAAATTTCAGAAAAGGAGATAAAACTATGAAGCGACAAATCCTGAGCATACTACTTGCCCTATGTCTTCTCGTCAACCTTGTCCCATATGTGACCCCCACCGCCTCCGCCGACACCTATAGCGGCACCTGCGGCGACAGACTCACATGGAGGTTTAATACCAATACCGGCGTTTTGCGCATCTCCGGCACGGGAGAAATGACAAATTGGTCACATGGTGATGCGCCTTGGGATTATTATCGTTCGGAAATCCAGACGATAGAAATCGCTTCCGGTGTGACCTCCATTGGTAACAATGCGTTCTTTTGGTGCACAGGGCTGACCGGCGTGACCATTCCGAACAGCGTAACCTCCATTGGTGAGCATGCGTTCTATCACTGCACCGGGCTGACCAGCGTAACCATTCCGGACAGCGTGACCTCCATTGGTAAAGCTGCGTTCTCCAGCTGCAAAGGGCTGACCAGTGTGACTATCCCGAATAGCATGACCTCCGTGGGTAACCAAGTGTTCTCTGAGTGCTACGGGCTGACCAGTGTAACCATTCCGAACAGCGTGACCTCCATTGATAAATATGCGTTCTACGGTTGTACCGGGCTGACCAGTGTGACCATTCCGGACAGCGTGACCTCCATTGGTGACTTTGCGTTCTGTTGGTGCACCGGGCTGACCGGCGTGACCATACCGAACGGCGTGCCCTCCATTGGCAGCTACGCGTTCTATAAGTGTGGTGCGCTGACCAACGTGACCATACCGAACAGTGTGACCTCCATTGGGGACTATGCGTTCTATTATTGCTCCGGACTGACCGGCGTAACCATTCCGGACAGCGTGGCCTCCATTGGGGACTATGCGTTCAGTTGGTGCACCGGGCTGACCGGTGTGACCATTCCGGACAGCGTGACCTCCATTGGTGACCGGGCGTTCGACAGTTGCTCCGGGCTGACCAGTGTGACTATTGGGAACAGCGTGATCTCCATTGGTGAAGATGCGTTCAGTTATTGCAAAGGGCTGACCAGCGTGATCATCCCCAACAGCGTGACTTCCATTGGTAGCTTTGCGTTCTGTTGTTGCGAAGGGCTGACCAGTGTGACCTTTGGAAACAGCGTGACATCCATTAGATACGCTACGTTCTCTAATTGCTCCGGGCTGACCAGTGTGACCATTGGAAACAGCGTGACCTCCATTGATTACTGTGCGTTCTCTAGTTGTACTGGGCTGACAGATGTGTATTACACAGGCACGGAGGAAATGTGGAACGAAATAGCAATCGGGAGCGATAATGAGCCTCTCCTCAATGCAACAATTCATTTTGAGTCCGCACCGAGCACTCCCGTTCCTGACTATAGCGGCACTTGCGGAGAGAACCTCACATGGGAGCTTTACACCGATACGGGCGTTTTGCGCATCTCTGGTACGGAAAAAATGACAGACTGGTCATATTATGAAGTGCCTTGGTATGGCTATCGGTCTGATATCCGGACAGTGGAAATCGATTCCGGCGTGACTTCCATTGGCGACTATGCGTTTGCTGATTGCACTGCTTTGACCAGTGTGACCATACCGGACAGCGTGACCTCCATCGGTGATAATGCGTTCTCCGGTTGTACTGCCCTGCCCTCCATTGGTTCCTATGCAGTTCGGAAACGCAGCAGCGAATTGACCGGAGTGACCATAGGGAACGGCGTAAATACCATTGGTGACTATGCGTTTTACGGTTGTACCGGATTGACCAATGTGACCATTCCTGACAGCGTGACCTCTATTGGCGATTCTGCGTTCTATGGTTGCACCGAACTGACCAGCGTGGCCATAGGAAATAGTGTGAATTTCATTGGTGACCGTGTGTTCTATGAGTGCATACAGCTGACAAATGTGAACATTCCTGACAGTGTAACCTCCATTGGTGACTCTGCGTTCCATGGCTGCAACCTAACCAGCGTGACCATTCCTGATAGCGTGACCTCCATTGGTGACTGTGCGTTCTTTTGGTGCAAAGGGCTGAGCAGCGTTACAATAGGAAATAGTGTAAATTCCATTGGCAGTTCTGCGTTCTATGGTTGCAAAGGACTGAGCAGCGTTACAATAGGAAATAGTGTAAATTCCATTGGTAGCTATGCGTTCTTTGGTTGCGATATGCTGACCAGCGTAATCATTCCGGACTGCGTGAGTTCCATTGGTAATGGTGCGTTCTCTTTTTGCACAGGGCTGACCAACATGACCATACCAGACAGCGTGACCTCCATTGGCGAAGGTGCGTTCAGCGATTGCACCGAGCTGACAGATGTGTATTATACAGGCACAGAGGAAATGTGGAATGAAATATCAATCGGGGGCAATAATGATCCTCTCCTTAATGCCACGATTCATTTTAACTATGGAAGCCAGCCGGAGGTTCGGGATATTCAAATCCGGCACACCTTGGATTTGGCAAGTGACATTTCCGTGACCTTTGCGGTTCTCCAGTCTGACTTGGCTGATTATGACGGCTATTATTTGGAGTGTGTGTTGCCCGAATATGAGGGCAACGAGCTGACGGGCTCTTCCACTGTTAAAATCGAGCCTGTCGCCAGCGGAAATTACTATTATTTCACCCTGACGGGCATGACTGCAATTCGCATGGGCGATATGGTGGATGCCGTATTGCATATGACCAAGGATGGTACAGAGTATATTTCCAAGACCGACAGCTACAGCGTTGCTACCTACGCCTACGCCATGCTGAACAACACGACCGATGCCAAAATGTTGACTTTGTGTGCAGACTTGCTCCGTTACGGTGCAGAGGCGCAAAGCTTCAAGGGCTATCGCACGGAGGCTTTGGTAGATGCGGCTATGACCGATACGCAGAAAGCCTATCTCAGCAACACCGATACCCTGAGCTTCACGGCAACGGACAGCTACCTTGGTGATTTGGAAAATGCCACCATTTCTTGGGTTGGCAAGACCCTTGACCTTGGTTCTAAGGTTGGCATGAAGTTCGTATTCAACACCTCCAACTACAGCGGTGATATTGCAAATCTGTCGATGAAGGTTTCTTACGAAGGAAGTAACGGCGAAATCAAGACCGTTACCCTGACAGGAGCCGAAGTTTACAGCGCAGCTAAAAGCTACTACAGCTTCACCTTCTACGGTTTGCTCGCCTCTGAGCTGCGCACCATCGTAGATGTGGCAATTTATGAAGGCGAAACCCAGCTCAGTGATACGCTCCGTTACAGTGCT
>JAZOAV010000172.1:0-17950 GCA_045595645.1 Faecousia sp. | reverse complement strand
CGCAGCGAGCTGCTGGCTGTCTACGATGTGATGATGGACAGCGTCGCCGCCTCCCGCAAGAAGAATGTGGACGGACAGATGGAACTGTTTTCCATGTTCGCCGGAGAAGACAAGGCGGTAGATATTCCCATTCCCAAGCTTGCGGAGATGAGCCGCGCAGACCTGATGCTGATGGAGAAGGAAACCACCGGCATCTACCTCTCCGGTCATCCCATGGACGATTATCGCGCTATCTTGAAGAACACAAAGGTCGTCCCCATTGCTGCGCTGATGGACGAAGAAAGCGCATACCGTGACGATCAAATCGTCAGCGTTGCAGGTGTGGTGCAGAACATCAAGATGAAGACCACACGCAACAATTCCATGATGGCTTATGTCACCTTAGAGGATGATACGGCGGGGATGGAGCTGCTGGTGTTCTCCAATGTGATTGCCAAGAGGGGAGAGCTGCTCAAGGAGAATACGCCTGTTGTGGTAGAGGGCCGTCTGTCCGTGCGGGACGAAAAAGCACCGCAGATGGTGGTTAACGAGCTGCGCGCTATGCAGGAGGTAGCCAAACCTGTGCCGAAGCAGCTCTACCTAAAGCTGCCCACAGAGGGCTGCGAGGAGGATGAACGCACCCGCAATCTGCTCCGCGCCAATCCGGGAACAACACGGGCAATTCTCTATTTTGCCGATAGCGGTATCAGAAGAGGAACAACTTGTACTGCGGATGAGCCTTTGCTTTCAGAATTGAAAAAAATTTTGGGAGAAAAATCAGTTGTTTTGAAATAATTTACACAAAAGCACTACACATTTATTACAATGTGTGTTATAATAGCGAGAATGAACGGAGGGATGCTGTGAAACGGCTTGTCATTGGAATATGGATGTGCCTGTTAGCTTTAGGCTTGTGCGGCTGTTTTTTGGACCCTGCGGAGAATCTCTACGGTGTGCCGGAACAGCCAGAGAGCTTCTATGATTTGCAAAGTGCCATACGGGAGCTGATTTCCGATGGAGGTGCCTATTCGCCGCCTACCTCGGGAGAGCATCAGCAAGCGGTACATCTGACCAATTTGGACGGAGATGCAGAGGAGGAGGCCATTGTCTATCTGAAATTTTCAGGAGAGCGGCCCTTATCCGTCTGTGTGTTTGACCGTAAGGAGGATCATTATGCACTGGTCGGCCGTATGGACGGAGCCGGCTATGCCTTTGATAGTGCCCTATACCTGTCTGTAGACGATGCGGTGGGCAATGAAATCGTCGTGGGACGCAAAATCAGCGAAGGTGTGCCCCATGTACTCAGCGTTTACTCTCTGGGTGACAATGGCTTGCTGGAACGGATGACCACCAACTATGCGGAGTTCATCACTGCTGATTTGGACGGCGACGGCAAGCGGGAATTGGTCAGCTTTTATGCCGACGGCGATGTGCAAAACGGTATGGCAGCCTATTATCAGTGGCGGGACGGCGAGGTGGTACGGGCCAGAGAGACCAATCTCTCGGCACCGGTGGATGCCATCAAGCGCATTATTACGGGAAAGCTCTGTGAGGGTGTACCGGCGGTCTTTGTTGGATCTACTTACGGAGAAAATATGCTGGTGACCGACATTTTTGCTCTAAAGGATGGCGTGTTCACCAATATGACACCGGAGGATGAGACCGGTGTGGCTACAGTGCGGGAATACTATGTATATAGCTGCGATATTGACGACGACGGCTATATCGAGCTGCCCCGCGTGTTAACCATGCAAACCTTGCCGGAGGATCCCAACTCGGAGAATCAGTCTCTGATTTGCTGGTATAACCTGCGAGCGGACGGAGAAATGGTGGAGTGCTGTAGAAGCTACCACAATTATGCTGCAGGCTGGTTTGTGGAGATTCCTGAAAAATGGTATGACCGTTTGGCTGTGACTCGAACAGAGGGGATGTCCGGCTATCAGGCTTTCAGCTTCGTCAATGCGGAAACAGGCAAGGAGCTGTTTGCCATTACAGCCTGCGCAGATAAGGATAACCCTTACATGCATGAGCAGGGCTGGCATGGTTTGGCGCAAAAGGGTGATGTATATTATGCCTGTCGCTACAATGAGCGCATGGGCTTGACGCAGCAAGGACTGCGAGAAATGTTCCGCTTTATCCGCATTGACTGGAATACAGGCGAGACATAGGAGGAAGTAAATGAAAAAGGTATTGATATTAGAAGATGAAGTCAGCATCCGCAGTTTTGTGGTCATCAATCTGAAGCGGGCCGGATATGAGGCAATCGAGGCTGGAACGGGCATGGATGCATTGGAACGCTTGAAGGAGCATCCCGACATCGGTGTAGCGATTTTGGATATTATGCTGCCAGATATTGATGGCTTTGAGGTCTGCCGCAATATTCGCGCTACCAATAAAACCATTGGCATTATTATGCTCACTGCCCGCACCCAGGAAATGGATAAGGTGACGGGTCTGATGACGGGTGCCGATGACTATGTGACCAAGCCCTTTTCCCCTGCGGAGCTGACGGCTCGCATTGACGCTCTCTACCGCCGCATCGGTGGTGGTGTGGAATCCGATCCGGAAATTATCATTCACGAGCCCTTTACTCTGAATATCCGCAACCGCACCTTGGAGAAGGAAGGCCGCCGCATTAAGCTGACCCAGGTGGAATATGCCATCATTCAGCTCTTTATGCAGAATCCCGGCCGTGCCCTTTCTCGTGAGGACATCCTGACGGCGGTTTGGGGACGGGATTATGACGGTGAATTGAAGATCGTAGATGTGAACATTCGCCGTTTGCGCATTAAGATCGAGGACAACACCGCCAATCCTACTTACATTACCACTGTTTGGGGCTATGGCTACAAGTGGGGACTGTAAGACGGGAGGACAGGGATGAAGAAAACGAAGGGACTACAGGGACGCTGGCTGCACAATACCCTGAGTATTGTTTTGGCACTGGTGCTTCTGTGTGTTACCGTTCTGTCCACAACGGTGGCGGCCTACTACTATTCCAACATGCAGGCCGGTCTGGAGGCCAAGGCACGCTCCGGAACCAGCTTTTTTGAGACATATTTGAGCAGCAACTATAACGAATACTACCAGTCCTGTGCTCAATTTGCCCGCACCTTTGATTCAAAAGATGTGATGGAGCTTCAATTTATCAATACGGCCTATCGCATTGTTGCTTCCTCCTACTCTCAGCTTTCGGCACAGGCTTCTGTAACATCGGATATTACCAGAGCGTTGGAGACAAAGAAGATTGCCGTGTTTACGGGTGAAAATCCCGCGACGGGAGAGCGCATCATGGCGGTTTCCAGCCCTCTGCTCTATGTCAACGGTGAAGCTATCGGAGTGCTGCGTTATGTGACCAGCCTGCGGCAGGTGGATCGGCAAATTCTGCTTTTTACCCTGACGGTGCTGTTGGTGGGTATGTTCCTTCTGCTGGTGGTCTATGCCAGCGGTCGCTATTACCTCAAGTCCATTCTGGTGCCGGTTTCCGATATCACCGCTACTGCCAAGCGGATTGCAGCGGGCGGCTATGGCGTGCAGATCCCGCGCCACGGGGCTGAAGATGAGATTGGCGAGCTGGTGGATACCCTGAACGATATGTCTAACAAAATCAGTCAGGCTGAACGCTTGCAATCGGAATTTATATCCTCCGTTTCCCACGAGCTGCGTACGCCCCTGACCGCTATCAGCGGTTGGAGTGAAACCCTGCTCCATGCAGGTGGTTCTGTGGAGGCGGCAGAGGCGCGCCGTGGTCTGAGTATCATTCTGCGGGAATCCCATCGCCTGACCTCTTTGGTGGAGGAGCTGTTGGAATTCACCCGCTTGCAGGATGGTCGCTTCAAGCTCAATGTGTCTGTGAATGATCTGCGGGCGGAGTTTGAGGACACTGTATTTATGTACGGATCCAGATTGCAGCAGGAGGGTATCGACCTGCAATATTTGGAAAATGACGACGATATTCCGGAAATTCCCTGTGATACGGCTCGTATGCGACAGGTATTCCTGAATATATTGGACAATGCTGCCAAGCACGGCGGCGAGGGCGGCCGCATTACGGCTGAAATTTGCTGTAGCGACGGTTTCGTTGTGGTGAACATTCGGGACTTTGGCCCGGGAATTGCAGAGGAAGAGCTGCCTCTCATTAAGAAAAAATTCTACAAGGGTAGTTCTAAAGCGCGCGGCAGCGGCATTGGCTTGGCTGTGTGCGAGGAAATTGTTGCTATGCACGGCGGCTCTCTGGACATCACAAATGCCGAGGGCGGCGGCACATTGGTGACCATTCGCCTGCCCTTGGAAACGGCGTAGAGAAAGGATTTTCTTATGGCAAAGAAACAAACTGCTGAAAAATTCAAGACAGCCATTGGCGGTCAGGCATTGATCGAGGGCATTATGATGCTTGGACCGGACAAGTCTGCCGTTGTGGTGCGGACAAAGGAAGGTCTGCAAACGAAAATTGACGAGCGTAAGAAGCCCAAGGAAGGGTTCTCTCTGCGTAAGCTCCCCTTCATTCGTGGTTTGTTCAATTTCTGGACTTCCATGAAGATCGGTGTCAGTGCGACTATGTACTCTGCCGATTTTATGATTGATGAAATTGAAGAGGAAGCTTCTACGGAAGAACCGTCCAAGCTGGATAAGTGGCTGGAGGAGCATCTTTCCAATGGCGCACTG
This sequence comes from Faecousia sp., assembly GCA_045595645.1. Lineage (GTDB taxonomy): Bacteria > Bacillota > Clostridia > Oscillospirales > Oscillospiraceae > JAZOXB01. The sequence goes on along the minus strand of JAZOAV010000172.1, from coordinate 13,306 downwards.
GCTACCGTTGCCGTGATTTTCGGCATTCTGCTGTCTGTCGGTCTGTTTTTCGTTCTGCCCTCCTTTATCGGTTCCTTTGTGGAGCGTTGGATTCCCAACGAGTGGCTTCACAATCTGGTGGAGGGTTTGATTCGTGTAGTCATCCTGATCGGCTATATGTGGCTCATGTCCCTGATGAAGGATATGAAGCGTGTCTTTGCCTATCACGGTGCTGAACATAAGACCATTCGCTGCTATGAAGCAAAGCTGCCTCTCACGGTGGAAAATGTGCGTAAGCAGACTCGTTTGCATCCCCGCTGTGGCACCAGCTTCCTGTTTGTGGTCATGTTCATTTCCATTTTGGTGTTCTCTGTGGCAAGCATTTTGCTTGCTCCCATCACTCCCACCTTTGAGTCCGGTATTTTGAATGCATTGGTTCGGGTTGTAATGAAGCTGTTACTGCTGCCCATTGTTGTGGGAATTGCCTATGAATTTAACCGCATGGTGGGTCGTTACGACAACTGGTTTACCCATGCTCTGTCTGCACCCGGCATGTGGCTGCAGTACATCACCACCAACGAGCCTGACGATTCCATGATTGAGGTTGGCATTGCCGCCCTCACGGCTGTCATCCCCGAGGAGGAGGGCAGCGACAAATGGTAAAGAAATACGCAGAGCTGTATTTGGAAGCTCGCCGTGCGCTGCTTGAAACGGAAGGCCCTGCGGCCTCTAATGTGGCACGGGAGCTGCTGTGTGCCGCTTGTGGCATGACAGCAGAACAGTTAATTGTGGATCTGGAGCAATACGCCTCCGAGGATGTTTGTGAGTTGGTCGCTTCCTATGTAGAGCGGTATCTTCAACAGGAACCCTTGGCCTACATATTGGGTCAGTGGGATTTCTATGACATGACACTGGAAATCACTCCCGATGTGCTGATCCCTCGGGACGACACCATGGTCGTCACGGAGTTGGCTGTCAAAAAGACCATGTTTTTGCAGCAGAATCCCCGTATTTTAGACCTTTGCACCGGTTCCGGCTGTATTGGCCTGGCGATTGCAAAGCGGGTAAAGGACGCCCGTGTGACCTTGGCGGATATTTCTGCCGAAGCCCTGCGGGTAGCTCGACGCAATGCGCAGCTTCAGCACCTTACCAATCGTGTGAGTTGCATCTCCTTAGATGCAAAAAAGCCTGCGCTGGATTTCATCGGACAATTTGACCTGATCGTTTCCAATCCTCCATACATTACCACTGCGGAAATGGCTGAGTTGGAGCCTTCCGTGCGGGATTATGAACCCCATTTGGCTCTGGAGGGCGGCGAGGACGGCCTGGAATTCTATCGGGCCATCATTGAAAATTATAGCTCTGCTCTGCGGCCTGGCGGCTTCTTCTGCTTTGAATTTGGCAAGGGACAGGAAAATGCCGTCTGCGAGTTGCTGACAGAGGCGAATTTTGAGATTTTGGAGCTGCGGAGGGATACCGCAGAGATTATACGGGCTGTACTGGCTCAAAAGAGAGAGGATGATTGACCATGGCGAGCAAGAAACCCGCTTATGAAGCACCGGCACCTGCCGAGGATAAGAGAAAAGCTTTGGAAACCGCCCTGCATCAGATTGAAAAGAACTTTGGTAAGGGCGCTGTCATGCGTCTGGGCGATCGCCCCGAGATGAATATTGATGCCATTCCCACCGGCTCTTTGGCTCTGGATGCGGCTTTGGGTATCGGCGGATTGCCCAAGGGTAGAATCATTGAGATTTATGGCCCTGAATCCTCCGGTAAGACCACCTTGGCTCTGCATGTATTGGCAGAGGCGCAGAAGCGTGGTGGCGAGGTGGCCTTTGTGGATGCGGAGCACGCTTTGGATCCCGTTTATGCCGCTGCCATTGGTGTGGATATTGACTCCATGCTGGTTTCACAGCCGGACACGGGTGAGCAGGCATTGGATATTACTGATGCACTGGTGCGCTCCGGTGCCATCGATGTGGTCGTGGTGGACTCTGTAGCGGCCTTGACCCCCAGAGCAGAAATTGAGGGTGAGATGGGTGAAGCTTTTGTGGGCTTGCAGGCTCGTCTCATGTCTCAGGCTCTGCGTAAGCTGGCAGGAACCGTGGCTAAAACCAACTGTATCGTTATTTTTATCAACCAGCTTCGCATGAAGATTGGCGTGATGTACGGTAACCCCGAGACTACCACCGGTGGCAATGCTTTGAAGTTCTATTCCTCCGTGCGTTTGGATGTGCGGAAGGTGGAAGCCATCAAGAATGGAACGGAGCTCATTGGCAACCGTACTCGTGTCAAGGTCATTAAGAATAAGGTTGCGCCTCCCTTCCGTGAGGCCGTGTTTGATATTATGTACGGACAGGGCATTTCCAAGTACGGCGAGCTGTTGGATATTGCCGTGGAATTGGAGCTGGTCACCAAATCCGGAAGCTGGTTCTCTGTGGGTGATGAGCGCATCGGTCAGGGACGGGACAACGCAAGAGTCTATATTCAGGAGCATCCCGAATTGGCGGCATCCTTGGAGGAAAAGGTGCGTGCCCATTTGGCAGAGGTACAGAACAACCGCAAGACGGCTGCCAAGCCTGCCGGTAGGGCGGTAGATATCTCCGCTGACGACTTCGATGAAGCTTGAGGCCATTGAGCAGACACGCTCTCCCCAAGGGAAGCTGCGTCTGCGCTTTGAAAATGGAAAAAGTCTGCTGGTGTATCCTTCTGTCATTGGGGATTTGGGGCTGTATACGGGAATAGATATTCCCGAAGCGGCTATGGAATCCTTGATAGAGCACAATGGCGCAATTTCTGCCAAGGAACGGGCAACTCGCATTTTGTCCTACGGTGTGGTTTCCGGTAGTGAGCTGGAGCGTCGTTTGCGGCAGAAGGGAGAAAGCGAGGAACATGCGCAGCAGGCGGTGCAGTGGTTGCAGGAACTGCGGCTGCTGGACGATAAACAAGCTGCGGAGCAGGTCGTACGCAGTGGTATCTCCAAGGGCTACGGTCCTGCCCGTATTCGGCAGATGCTTTATGAAAAACGGATTCCCAAAGAGTTATGGCAGGAGGCTATGGCAGATTTGCCGGAGCCTGATGAGGCCATTGACAGTTTTTTGCACAAGCGTTTTCGTGGAAAGTCTCCCGACAGAGCTGAGTGCAAGCGGGCGATCGATGCCCTTTTACGGCGAGGGCACTCCTGGAGTGATATTCGTCGTGCCTTGGAGCGTTATGTGCCCGAGGAAGAATTTGAAGAATAAAGAGGAAGTACAACATGGGCAAATGCATTGGAATGATCTCTCTGGGCTGTGCCAAGAACCAAGTGAACGCAGAGCAGATGATGTTTCTGCTGCAAGAGGCGGGCTACACCCTTCTGGGAGGCGTAGAGGGTGCCGATGTGGTGATTATCAACACCTGCGGCTTCATTGACTCTGCCAAGACAGAAGCCATTGACAATATTTTAGCCATGGGTGCGTTGAAGGACGAGGGCGTGATCGGAAAGATTTTGGTCACGGGCTGTCTGTCTCAGCGTTATCAGAAGGAGATTTTCGAGGAAATGCCCGAGGTAGACGGCGTGCTGGGCACGGGCAGCTATGGGGACATTGTTTCTGTGGTGGAAAATCTGTTGGCCGGCGAGAAAGTGAGCGTGTTCGGGGATATTCACGCTCCCGTGGACGAGTTTGGCCGTGTGTTGACCACGCCGGAGTATTATGCCTATCTGAAAATTGCGGAGGGTTGTGACAATCACTGCTCTTACTGTGTCATTCCTTCTCTGCGTGGCAAATTCCGCAGCCGCCGCATGGAGGATTGCCTCTATGAAGCGCGGATGCTGGCTGAGGACGGTGTGAAGGAACTGATCGTGGTAGCACAGGACACCAGCCGTTATGGCATCGACCTCTACGGTGAGCGTAAGCTGCCGGAGCTGCTGCGGGAGCTGTGTAAAATCGAGAAGCTCCATTGGGTGCGGGTGCATTACCTTTATCCCGATGAAATGACTGACGAGCTGATTCGGGTCATAGCCGAGGAACCGAAAATCGTCAAATATTTGGATTTGCCTATCCAACATGTGAATAACACCATTCTCAAGAAGATGAACCGTCGCTCCACCCGTGAGGAGTTGGATATTCTCTTCGATAAGCTGCGTAAGGAAATTCCTGATGCGGTGATTCGTACCAGCCTCATTACCGGTCTGCCCGGGGAAGGTGAGTCGGAGTTCGAGGAGCTGTGCAACTGGCTGCGCAAGTATAAGCTGGAGCGTGTTGGTGCCTTTGCCTTCTCGCCTGAGGAGGGAACAGCGGCGGCACGGATGGAATATCCTGACGAGGAAGTCGCTGTGCGCCGTGCTGAGATTGTTTCTGAACTGCAATCCCGCATTATGGATGAATACAACGAAAAGCGTATCGGCACCATCATGGAAGTTCTCTGCGAGGGCTACGACGAGGAAAGAGATGCGTACTTTGGCAGAAGCTATGCGGATTCGCCGGATATCGATGGCAGAGTGTTCTTTGAGAGCGAGGATGCCGTGAGAGTCGGTAGCTTTGTAATGGTACATATAACCGATGTCTGCGATGGCGATTTGTGTGGTTATGTCGGGGAGGATGAAGCATGACAACAGCAACGAAATTTACCCTGATGCGGATTTTCATGATTCCCTTGTTTATGATTTGCATGTATTGGAGCAAAAACAGCGATATTATGTGCTATATTGCGTTGGCTGTGTTCGGTGCTGCAAGTCTGACGGACTTAGTGGACGGTCATATTGCACGCAAATACAACCAGGTCACAGATTTGGGCAAGTTCTTGGATCCCTTGGCGGACAAGGTGCTGGTGCTGGCTGCCATGGCGATTTTCTGCGAGTGGGACATGTTCCCTGCCTGGGCGTTGATGTTGGTTCTGACGAGAGAATTTGCCGTTAGCGGTCTGCGTATGGTCGCCTCCGGCAAGGGCAGAGTGATTGCCGCCGCTTGGTCGGGCAAGGTGAAGACCGTGGTGACAATGGTGGGTCTGTGCCTCATGCTTCTTCTGCGGGCGCAGCTTTGTGTTACGCTTTTGGGCAGCACCGTCATTGATGCTCTGAATTGGCTTGTGGTAATTGCGGTCTCCGTTACTACCATCTATTCCGGCGTAGAATACTTTATCAAGAATTTTGATACACTCAAATAATGTACAGCCGCCCATTCGGGCGGCTGAGCGTGTCAAAGAACCTGTATCGTAGGGGCGATTCATGAATCGCCCGCCTGTGAAATGTTTCGGTTTCGCCAAAAATGAATAAGAAAACGAAACTTTTTCGCCGCGCGGGAGGTTCGTGAACCTCCCCTACAATGTTTTTTTTGACAGTCTGAGCCGCCCATTCGGGCGGCTGTTCTGTTTGTACGCTTTTTTGACAGAGGTTTACAATAATCATAATTACCCTTGTCAAGTGGGAAAAGTTATAAACATCTTGCACAGTTTTATGCACAAGCGGAAAACCCTTATATTGCAAGGCTTTTCACGATTTGACAATTTTCTGCCGCCTTTGACGCTTTGATTTCTTTTCTTTGTGAAACCTTGAATTTAGTTTACATAATTGCTAAATCCCGTCAAAACAGAGAAAATATGTCAATAGGAAAAATGCAGTCTGCATATTCGCAGACTGCATTTTTTGATGTCTCTTTACAGCGCTTCTCCCTCAAAGGTTTTGGTGGCGTAGGCGTTGAGGCTTTGGTCGGCGGTATGGCCTGCCAAGTATTCGTAGTATGCTTGCGCGCCAATCATAGCACCGTTATCTCCGCAGAGCTTGAGGGGTGGCATACACAGACGCACCTTTCGCTTTTCGCACAATTCCACCAGCTCGCGACGGATATGGGAATTGGCGGCGACACCGCCGGCTACGGCCAGTGTGGTGTGTCCTGTTTGCTCCAACGCCAGTGCCACACGGGGCAGAAGCATTTCGCTCACCGCCTCGGAGAAGGAGGCGCAGAGGTCGGAAACCATGATTTCCTCGCCCTTTTGTTGTTTGTTGTGAATCAGATTCACCGCAGCCGTTTTCAGACCGGAGAAGGACATATCCAAAGGATTTCCGCTGAGCTTGGTGTGGGGCAGGGGATAGCGACTTGCATCGCCGCCCTGTGCTGCCTTATCTAATGCGGCGCCGCCGGGGTATGGCATATTTAGCATGCGCGCCACCTTGTCGAAGCATTCGCCGGCGGCATCGTCCCGTGTGGAGCCAAGGATGACCATATCAGTGTAATCCTTTACATCCACCAGCATGGTATGGCCGCCTGATACCACCAAGCATAAAAAGGGTGGCTTTAAATCGGGGTAGGCGATATAGTTGGCGGCGATATGCCCTCTAATGTGATGCACGGGAATCAGGGGCTTATCCAATGCGAGTGCGGCGGCCTTGGCAAAATTCACGCCCACTAAGAGTGCACCGATCAGACCGGGAGCATAGGTGACAGCAACGGCATCAATATCCTTGCGCGTTACTCCTGCTTGCTTCAAAGCCTGATCTGCAAGCCCATAAATAGCTTCAATATGCTTGCGGGAGGCGATTTCCGGTACTACACCGCCGTAGATGCGGTGCAGAGCGACCTGAGAAGCAATGCAATCGCACAATACCTCTCTGCCATCTCGCACTAATGCAACGGCCGTTTCATCGCAGGAGGATTCTACAGCTAAAATCAGCATTCTGCCAGCTCCTTTCTGAGAATGAGGGCATCCTCAACGGGATTTACATAGTATTTGGGTCGCTTGCCCACCTGCACAAAACCCAATCGCTCATAGAGGGCGAGTGCAGGCACATTACTTTCTCGAACTTCCAAGAAAAGCTGTTCTCGTTCCAGCTTCCGCAGGGCATCCATCATGGCAAGCATGAGTGCTTTCCCGCGACCTTGTCGACGGTAGGCGGGAGCTACCGCAACATTCATAATGTCAGTATCAGGTGGGGCAGATTGCGAACCTACATAGGCGACAACCTGACCATCTTCTTCATCTACAAGCCACAAGCTCCATTCATTGCTCAGCTCGGAGGCAATGGAGGCTTCGCTCCACGGGTCGGAGAAACATTCCTTTTCCAAGGCGGCGATTTGTGCCACATGGCTTTCATTCATGTTGACGATCATTTGGCATCCAACCAGCTTTCTCCCATTTTTGCCTCAGCAATGAGGGGCACAGACAGGGCAACCGCCTGTTCCATCTCCCTTGTGACGATGTCCATGACATTTTGTGCTTCAAAGGCAGGACATTCCACGATCAATTCGTCGTGTACCTGCAAAATCAGCCGTGCTTGCAGGGCTTCTTGCTCCAAGGCGTGGAAAACCCGCACCATGGCTAACTTGATAATATCTGCCGCCGTACCCTGCACGGGAGTGTTTAAGGCAATGCGCTCTGCACCGGAGCGAATATTGAAATTACTGCTTTTGATTTCGGGAATCGCCCGACGACGGCCAAAGAGGGTGGAGACATAGCCCTGTGTACGGGCTGTGTCCTTGATCGTTACCATATAGTCCCGTACACCGTGGTACTTGGATAGGTAGCTGTCGATATAGGCCTTGGCTTCATATCGGCTGACATGGATATCCTGCGCCAGTGAGAACTCGGAAATGCCATAGACAATACCGAAGTTTACCGCCTTGGCATTACTGCGCATCTGCCCTGTCACTTCTTCTAAGGGCACATTGAACACCTGAGAGGCGGTGACACGGTGGAAGTCCTCTCCTGAACGGAAAGCATCCTGCATACGCTTGTCATCGGCGATATGCGCCAAAACACGCAGTTCGATTTGGCTGTAGTCTGCATCAATGAACACCCAGCCCTCTCTGGGAACGAACATTTTGCGAATCTCACTGCCCAGCTCTCTGCGGATGGGGATATTCTGCAAATTCGGCTCCGTGGAGGACAGACGACCTGTGGCCGTTACGGTGTTTTGGAAGGTAGTGTGAATGCGCCCATCGGCGGCAATGACCTTTTGCAGACCTTCCGCATAGGTGGAATTGAGCTTCGTTAGCTCTCGATATTCCAAAATGGCAGGGATAATGGGGTGCTTGTCCTGCAATGCTTGCAATACTTCCGCGTTGGTGGAGTAACCACTCTTGGTCTTTTTTACAGGGGGCAGATTTAGCCGCTCAAAGAGCAGTTCTGCCAGCTGTTTGGGGGAATTGATGTTAAATTCTCCGCCTGCGTAGGAATAAATCAGATTTTCACAAACGGCAATCCGCTCGGAGAGCATGGTTCCAAAATCGTGAAGGGCTTTTTTGTCGACCCTTACACCGTCAGCTTCCATATGGGCCAGTACCCGACACAGGGGTAATTCGATTTCTTCGTAGAGTTTCCACGCGCCTGATTCCTCTAACTTCGACCGAAGAAGGGGATAGAGGGCATCGATCGCAGCCACAGCCGAGAAGAAGCGTCCCTCTGCCGTGGTGTCCGTTGGCAGTACGAAGCCACCATATTGCTCCGCAAGGGTCTCCAAGGGGTAACTGCCCTTGGTGGCATCCAGCAGATAGGCTGCCACTGCCGTGTCAAACACAAAGCCGTCTATGGGAAGCTCGCGTTCCAACAGCCGCCGCATCAAGGGCTTGATGTCGTGGCTCAACTTGCGGACATCTTTGGAGAGCAATAAGCGCACAGCGGGCAGGTAGTCTGCCCCCATGTTTTCTTCCGTGAGCCAATACATGGTGCAATCCAACTGCACGGCACAGGAGGTCAGGTCCTCTGTGAACAGCACGGAAACTGCCTCCTGCTGTTTCAACAGCTTGACAATTTTCTCCCATTGGGTAAGGGAGTTCACGGTTTCCGAGGTACATTCGCCTACAAAAACCTCTGTGGCTTGTTCCTCTGCTTCAAAAGGAACGGAGCGCAGGCCGTAGCGGTCAATGAGCTTTTGGAATTCCAGCTTTATAAACAGGTCGTACAGTTCTTTTCGCTTGGGTTCTTGCAGAAGATTGGCTTCCGGGATAAACTCAATGGGGGCATTGCAACGGATGGTTGCCAAATCGTAGGATAGATAGGCATTTTCCTTGCCTTTTTCCAACTTTTCAAAGAGTTTCCCCTTCATGTTTTGGGGAGTGAGATTTTCGTATACTCCGTCCAAGGTGCCGTACTTTTTCAGCAGGTCTGTTGCGGTCTTGGGGCCCACACCGGCGACACCGGGGATATTATCGGAGGAGTCTCCCATGAGGGCTTTCAGGTCAATGAGGCGCAGAGGCTCCATGCCGTATTCCTCCTGGAACAGAGCGGGGGTATAGTTGGTGGTGATGGTCTGACCGCCCTGCGTGCGCACTAATTTGACAGTCACGCAATCGTTGACCAACTGCAAGCTGTCCCGATCGCCGGTCAGGACAACGCATTTCCAGCCCTGCGCACAGCAGATCTTGCTGGCGGTGCCAATCACATCGTCTGCCTCCCAACCCTGACATTCGTAGATAGGAATGTTCATGGCAGAGAGCACCTGCTTCATCACGGGCATCTGCATTGCCAATTCTTCCGGCATTCCGTGACGGGTGGCCTTGTAGCCTTCGTATTGCAAATGGCGGAAGGTGGGGCCGTGGAGGTCAAATGCCACGCACAGGGCATCGGGCTGTTCCTCGGCCTGTACTCGTTGCAAAATATTCAAAAAACCATAAATTCCGTTGGTAAACAGACCTTCACGGGTGCTCAAAGGACGGATGCCGTAGAACGCCCGATTGATGACACTGTTACCATCTAAAATTAAGAGCTTCATACTCTTTTCCATTTTGTTCCCTGGGGGGTGTCGATGATTTCAATGCCACGGGCCTTGAGTTCATCGCGCACACGGTCGGCCTCTGCCCAGTTCTTTTCCTTCTTGGCGGCGGCACGGGCGGCAATCAGGGCATCGATTTCGGGATCGCTTTCTTCCTTGGGCTGGGCATCCTTATAGCGCTTGGCTGCTTCCAGTAGGTTCAGACCCAACACATAGTCGAAATCAGTAAGAGCGGCACGCTTGGTGGCATCATTGCACTTGGCTTTCAGCACATCATAGACAGCAGTAATGGCAAGGGAAGTATTCAGGTCGCCGTTGAGCGCGCCTTCAAAACGCTGCTTCAGTGCGGCAAAGGCTTCAGCATCTACTTCGCCTGCTTCTTCCAAGGTGGCAATTTTGGCAATGAGCTTTTCGTAGGTGACAGCCGCATTATCCAAATTCTCCCAAGAGAATACCAAGTTGCGGCGATAGTGGCTTTGCAGACAGAACAGACGGTAGACCAAGGGATCATAGCCCTTTTCTTCCAAGAGGGAAACTGTCAGGAATTCACCCTTGGACTTGGACATTTTGCCGCCCTCGGTATTCAGATGGTGCACATGGAACCAGTAGTTGCACCACTTGTGACCCAAATAGGCTTCGGACTGGGCGATCTCGTTGGTGTGGTGGGGGAAGGCATTGTCAATGCCGCCGCAGTGGATATCCATATCCTCGCCCAAGTGCTTCATGCTGATGCAGGAGCACTCAATGTGCCAGCCAGGATAGCCTACGCCCCAAGGGGAGTCCCACTTTAATGCCTGATCTTCAAACTTGGATTTGGTGAACCACAGAACAAAGACGTTCTTGTTGCGCTTGTTGCTGTCTTCCTCGACACCTTCACGCACACCAACTTCCAAGTCCTCTTCCTTGTGGTCGTTAAATACATAATACTTTTCCAGCTTGGAGGTGTCAAAATATACATTGCCGCCGGCAAAATAGGCAAATTCCTTTTCCAACAGGGTCTTTACCATGTGGATATACTCGTCAATGCAGTTGGTGGCAGGCTCCACCACATCGGGACGCTTGATGTTCAGCTTCTCACAATCGGCAAAGAAAGCGTCGGTGTAGAACTTGGCAATATCCATAACGGTCTTGTTTTCCCGCTTGGCACCCTTGAGCATCTTGTCTTCGCCCGTGTCTGCATCGGAGGCCAGTTGGCCCACATCGGTGATGTTCATAACACGCTTCACATTGTAGCCCAGATAGCGCAGAGCCTTCTCCAGTACATCCTCCATGATGTAGCTGCGCAGGTTGCCGATATGGGCATAGTGATAGACGGTGGGGCCGCAGGTGTACATCTTGACCAGGTCAGGATTGTTGGGCACAAACAGCTCCTTCTTATGGCTGACGGAATTATACAAATACATAACAAATTACTCCTTCATTTGTTTTTCTAATTCTTCTATGCGTTCCCGCAGGGCATTGAGCTCTGCGCGAACAGGGTCGGGAATGTGGATATGGTCTAATTTTTCGCCGTTGAGCCGTACCACCCGTCCGGGCACGCCCACCACGGTGGAATTGGGCGGTACTTCCGTAAGCACCACCGCGTTGGCGGCAATACGGGCATTATCTCCAACCTTGAAGGGGCCTAATACCTTGGCACCCGCGCCCACCATGATATTGTTTCCCAAGGTGGGATGGCGTTTGCCCTTGTGGGCACCTGTGCCGCCCAGGGTCACATTCTGATACAGGAGGCAGTCGTCTCCGATTTCTGTCGTGGCACCGATGACAATGCCTGTACCGTGGTCAATGACCAGCCGCCGACCAATGGTGGCGGCAGGGTGGATTTCCACACCGGTGCGCCGTTTGGCAAACTGGGATACCCAGCGTCCGAGAAATTTCATCTTGTGGGTGTACAGCCAGTGAGCCAGCCGATAGTAGATCTCAGCGTGCAGGCCGTTGTACAGCCAAAAGATTTCAAATTTACTGCGGGCGGCAGGGTCATTGCGTTGGTAGGCTTCAATGGTTTCGATCAGTCGCATAGGCTTCCTCCAAAATAGAAAAAACCGCCTCTGAATTGCTCCAGAGGCGGGTAGACCGCGGTTCCACTCTGATTTTTCGCTCAAGCCTTGACGCGGCTAACGGGGTCTCCCCTCGCTCACGAACGCACTTCCCCTGCTTTGTGTCATGCTCGCTTCCAGCCGATGACGAACACTCTCTGTCACACTTCCACAGGCTACTCTTTTCGGTCAACGCGATATTTTCATCCACATTATATTACCATTTGCGGCAGAGTGTGTCAAGTATTTCATTTCAAAACAGGGCGATTTTTTCTGTTACATTTCGTCCGTTGGGAAAATCTTTCCGTGCTTTTCTTCAAAGTCGCTTAAATAACGGCGGATCAGGTAGAGGACTTCTCCATTCATGGAACGACCGTCATATTCTGCCACATAGCGCAATTTTCTGTGCAATTCTTCGTCAATATGCAAGCCAAGATGCTTGTTCTTTTCCTTCTTTTCCATAATATCCTCCAAAAATACTTATTTCAAGAAATTATAAGTATATTTTAAGGATAAATTATGATATAATGCAGGAAATGTACTTAAAGTAAGTACTGAAAATTATCAGCGAATTTCCTGTTCCAAAGCATCAAATTCCTCAGTGGAGAAAAATTCTCTCAGGGTGATGCCCAAACCGTCACAAATCATCTTTATGGTCAGAAGCTTAGGGTTCTGACTTTTTCCGTATAAGATATTCTTGATGCTGGACGGTGGTAGTGCGGACAGGGTGGAAAGGCGATGGATGCTGATTTCCCGCTCGCCGCATAGGGTGAGGATTCGGTTGCGAACAGCAGTAACGGTAGTCATAGTCTACCCTCCTAAATCTTTTTTCTATAGAATAAACGATTTCTATAGACAGGATAGGCTATGTGTGCTACTATTGGGCTATACATAGCCTGAAAAGGAGGAAGTAAAGAATGACTTGTTGCGCTAATTTCGTATCTCGGCCGAGGAATGTGGAGGAGTTAAAGCATCCCGCAGTGTCGTTTCTTTTGCCGTATAATGTTGTGCTGACGATTTCATTACGTAAGATAGATTTTCAGAATTTTGTAACAGATATGCTTGTAGACAGAGCGTTTTTAGAAAACAATGTAGGATTATGTCGTAAAAAGATTCCGCAGGATTGCATTTTAGTGGTGTGTCGCGGTTATTCATGGGGAATTCTTGTTGTTCCTGAAGCAGGCGGCTTTGTCGGTATGGCTGCGGTCATTTCAAAAAGCGATAGACCGGATTTAATAAAAGCATAGCAGATTATGTGAATCGTGCTGTTTTAAAAAGCAAGGGCGCTTCCCGAAATGGGGAGCGCCCTTAGAACACTATTTGCCGATTTCTGCGCGGGCTTCCTCGAAGCAGCGGATGACGAAATCGATATCTTCTTTGGTATGGCTGGCGCAGACCTGGGTGCGGATTCTGGCGCGGCCCTTGGGTACGACGGGGTAGGAGAAGGCGACCACATAGACACCCTTTTCCATCATCTTCTTGGCATATTCTACAGCCAAACGCTCGTCATAGAGCATGACAGGCACGCAGGGATGGGTGCCGGGGATGATGTCGAAGCCCTTTTCTACCAGCTTTTCACGGTAGTAGGCAGTGACTTCTTCCAAAT